>JAIOJS010000287.1 GCA_019911795.1 Thermoanaerobaculia bacterium
CTAACGGCGTGATCCCCCTCGACCGGTCCGTGGTCCGTGGCATCGCTCATCTCGGCGGTACGATTCTCGGGACAACCAATCGAGGCAATCCGTTCGAATGGCCGATCCGTGAGCCCGACGGGGCGACCTGTCTTCACAACCGCTCCGGGGAGGTGGTCGAGCGCTTCGAGCAACTCGGTCTCGATGCCCTGGTTGCGATCGGCGGCGACGGCTCGATGCAGATCGCCAGCCGCTTTGCCGAACTCGGCTTGCCGATCGTCGGTGTGCCCAAGACGATCGATAACGATCTCGTCGGTACCGTCACGACGTTCGGGTTCCATACGGCCGTTTCGATCTCGGCCGATGCGGTTGGCAGGCTCCATTCAACGGCTGAGTCGCATGAGCGAGTCTTCGTTATCGAGGTCATGGGACGCTATGCCGGGTGGATCGCGCTGCACGCTGGGATCGCCGGCGGCGCGGACGTCATCCTGATTCCGGAGATCCCCTATTCCATCGAATCGGTCTGCGAGAAGGTGCGGCAACGGGAAGCCCGAGGACGTCATTTTTCGATCGTCGTCGTCGCCGAGGGTGCCCGCGAGCTCGAGGGTGAGATCTCCACCCGAGGTGAGGCTGGTCCGGGCGAGGCGGTTCGATTGGGAGGCGCAGGAGAGAAGCTGGCCGCAGCGATTGCGGATCGGACCGGCAAAGAGACCCGGACCGTGGTGCTGGGGCACCTGCAACGGGCCGGCGGTCCGGTGGCCTACGACCGTGTGATCGCCCAGCGCTTTGGCGCCGCTGCCGTCAAGGTCATCGCTCGGCGGGAGTTCTCGGTGATGGTGGCCCTCGATCCTCCGGACATCCTGACCGTTCCTCTGTCGGAGGTCAGCGGACGGATGAAGCTGGTCCCCCTCGACTGCGACACGGTCGAGTCGGTGCGAGAGATGGGAATCTGCTTGGGCGATTGATTTCCCTGCCAAGGGGCAGGCTGCATCGAAGTAGAGACTGATCAAGGAAGAAGCGGGTCTGGAAACGCTTCAGTATCGCCATCGCTTCCGAACTCCTGGAGCTGATTGAGCCGCGTCCAGGTCGCCCCCGTCGTGGTATCCGTCACGGTAAGGTTGTACTCGACGTTGGTCAGCGAGCCGTGAAAGACCCAGAAGTGGCCGTTGTAGTCTCGTCCATCGACGATCTTGACGATCAACTCGAAGCGTACGTCCTCGAAGAACCAGAAGGCTCCGCTTTCGAAGGTCATCGGTATCGCCGTCCCGAAGCCCTCGATCCCCGCGAAGTCCCTCCACTCGACTTCGACGCTGAACCTACCGTCGGCGAGGCAGAGGACTCTGGCACTCGGAGTGCAACCCGAGGGTTCTTGGGTGGCCGATAGATCCACCGCCCAAAGCTCGACGTCGTGCTCTCCGTCGTCGGCACCGAAGTAGACCGTGTCACCGGCTGAGACGAAACCAGTGGCGTCGAGGCCACCGATGCCGGGTGCGGAGGACGCTGCGCCGGGGCGGATGTCTCCCAGGCGACGGGTTCCCGATGCAGTGCCGTCGGTAATCCAGGGCTCGACTCCGAACATCGCTTGGTCCATAGCAAACATCGCCTGGGCCGTGACGTTCTGGGCGCCACTTTGGGAGACAACCTGGGGGGCTCCGGTAACGGTACCGACCGAGAGCGCCTCGACCATTCCCGAGGTGTCGAGTGACCAGATCCCCGGATTGCCGTTGCGGCGACCGGACACCAGCAGGACGTTGCCGAGTCCGACCATCGAATCGATCGAGTCGAAGTTCACGGTGGGTTGGGTGCCGGACAGGGTGCCATCGGTGAGCCACAGCACCTCACCGACGGTAAAGGCGCCGAAGCCAGGATCGGATCCGAAACCGGTGAGAGGCCCCGCCAGGGGCACGGTTGGGGTTGTCCCGGGGGCGAAGGAAGCGATGGAGCGAATGAGCTGCGGCTCGACCCCGGGGCGGGGAGTGCCGTGCACGCCGTTGCGATACAGGTTGGCGGCGGCGTCGTAGCAACTGCCGGAGAAGAGGAGCTGGGGTCCCGCGGCAACCAGGCCCTGCTCCCAGCCACAGGTGGCCTCGACCTCGACCGGACTCGAGGTCGAACTTTCCAGGCTGAAGATGCGTCGGGGGTGACCGGGGAACCAGTGGTCGTAGTAGAGATCTCCATCCCAAGTGAGGGTTCGCTGGACACGTTCGAGGCAGAAGCCAGGAGTCCCACACAGGTTGTCGACTTGCTCCGCCGTCAGCCCGTCACTGCGCCACAGTGAATAGTGTTGGATGCTGGGATCGTAGACTTGGAAGTACACCGACTCGTCGAAGGTCGCCACCCGGCTCACCACGCCACAATCTGGGCAGCCGAGAGTGACCGAAATGTCATCCCCGGGGATTCCCTGGGTCGACCAGAGAGGGGCGGATAGGTCGTCCGTCCACAGGAGAAAGCGATCGCCCGCGGCACCCAGCAGGGTAGTTGGAGAGGAGACCGCGTCGTCGCGAAGTCGTTGAGTACCTGCGGTCGTTCCATCCGAGACCCAGGCTGGGATCCCCTCCTGGCGATCGTCTGCGGAGAAGATGAGGCGATCCCCGAGGGGGAAAAATTGTGACAATCGGGACCCATAGTAGAGGATGGGCGGAGGACAGACCGAGAGGATGCAGCCCTCGCTATAGGGCTCGCCGGTCAGGTCGATATCGCGCACGAGATACGGTGAGTCCGTTGGTTGGGCTTGGACCGCGACGGCTAGGACTAGCGTGCCGAGAAGGCCGATCAGGCTGGAAAGAGGGGAGACCCTACGGGGTCGGATGAGTCGATTGGTCAATGGAATTCTCCTGTCGTCGCGTTTCTCGGTGGAGTCGCTCTACCGATGGCGTCCTCCTGACCACCTTACGCGGAAATCCAGGACTTCGCGGGTCACGGACCCAGGCTACCGAGTAGCACCACTAGATGTTCGCTCCCCCGGGTAGGGATCAAGACCCGCCGCTCGTTGGCGAGCCGCGTCTTCGTAGAAGCTGCCGGGGCGCAGTTCCTCGAGGGTCGCTAGACTCGTCTGTAGAAGCTCCTCTGCGGACGCATCGCCCTGCTTGGCGCGCAGCGCTCCAAGAACGCTGTCGACCACCGCCAAGCGCCAGATCGCTTGGTTCCTCTCAAAGAGTGACCGAGCTTCCAGGAGTTTGTCTTCGGCCGCCTTCGAGGACCCTCCCAGGTCGTCAATCTCGCCGCAAAGGAGGAGGCTGTTGGCAAGCCCGGTCTGGAGCTGTTCCGGAGATCCAACGTCTTCGGCCAGTTGGCGTCGGCGCAGGGGAAGTACCTCCCGGCAGAGCGGTTTGGCGAGGCCCACTTCTCCTCGGCGCAGGTGGAGAGAGATCACGTTGTTGAGAACCGAGCCCAATCGTAGATCGTTCGCGTCGAGGCTCTGGCGAGAAAGGGCGAGGGCTCGGAGGAGCGGCGCTTGTGCCGCGTCCAGATCTGGCTTCTGGAGGAGGAGATGACCGAGATGTACCCAGCCGGCGATGGTGAGGTCGTCGGCTTCGCCTCCCGCCACTTCGTACATGCGGATCGCCTCGCGCAGTGCGAGCTCGGCTTCTGTCCATTCACCTCGGTCCCTCAGGATCGTGGCCCAGGAGATGAGCTGGTCCGCCACCAAGGGGTGATCACCGAGTAGCCCCTGATTGAGTTCGATCGCCTCGCGTAGGGCGACGTCCGCTGCTTCGGGATCGCCGAGTTGAGCCTCGAGTTTGCCGATCGCGTGCAGGCTTGTGGCCAGTTTGCGCTCAAACCCCTGACCAAGGCGACGATACTGTTCACTTGCCTCGACGAGGGGTGGTTTCGCTGCCTCTGGAGACTCTGATGTCGTCAGGACCTGACCCAGCAGATAGCAACTGTCGGCGATGGCCGCTGATGGCACGTCGGAGTGTCCGGCGGAAGCGTCACGACGCAGTTGGAGAGACCGACGGGCCGCTGCTTCCGCCTCCTCTTGCCGCCCTTGCCACTGGTGAAGATAGGCCAGGTAGAAGAGGCTGGTGGCGATTCCCTCTGCCTCCACCGGCCTTGCCGCCTGACCGTTGGCGACGTCGGCCTCGGCGGAGTCGACCAGCGCCGCTCGTCGCAATTCCAGGCTCTCGACGAAGAGGGCCTCGGCCTCCGCGAAGCGCTGTTGGTAGAGCCGGGCGGCGCCGAGGGTGTCTAGTGAGTGGGCCAACTTCAAGCCCGAGGCTAGATTGTTTGGCCTCTCGCGTCTCGAACGCAGGGCCTCCTCGGCGAGTGAGCCGGCCTGGTCGTAGTTGCCGAGATTGATATAGACGTCGGCCAGGGACTCGAGAAGGTCTGCCTGGAGCTCAGGTTGGTCACGGAGTCCCTGGCGTACTCGCGCCGCCCCCGATTCCAGGACTTCACGGGCGGTCACGACGTCTCCTCGGGTCTCTCCGGGGTCGGCGAGGGCAAACGCGTCCTGAAGGAACCGGGTGATCGCCTCGGAACGACGACGCTCATAATCCGCCTCCAACCGCGCGGCTACGGCCGCGTCCCGCTGTCGCTCGAGGTCGATGCTCTTGAGAGCGGCGAAAGCGGCAAAAAACAGGATCGCGGCGAGGGCGCCGACCGCGGCGAGGAGGGGGAGGCGATGCCGGCGGACGAACTTGGCGAGTCGGTAGGTCCAAACCGGAGGTTGCGCGATGACGGGGAGGCCAGCCAGAAAGCGCTCCACGTCCTCGGCGAACTGTTGTGCAGATCCGTAGCGTTCCTCGGGGTCGACGGCCATCGCCTTGGCCACGATGCGGTCGAGATCGCCACCGAGACTTCTCTGGAGTTCCGGCCCAGTGAGGCTTCTGTCGTGGGCCAAGCGCTCGATCGTTGCCGACTCGACCCGGGTCAGGGCGGCGCTCGGTGCCAGCGGCGGTTGACGCTCGAGACGGGCGGCGAGTTGTGCTGGGGTGTCGGTGCCCCGATGGTAGGGGCGTAGGCCACTGACCAGTTCGTAGAGGATGACCCCGAGCGAGTAGATGTCCGAGGCGGTGGTGACCGGTTGGCCGGTGAGCTGCTCAGGACTGGCATAGCCGGGAGTCAGCGCCCGGTACTCCGTTTCCGTCGGGTCCGGCTTCTCGTCGTCCAAGATCTCGTTGTCGAGAAGCTTGGCGATTCCGAAGTCCAGGAGTTTGGGGGTTCCGTCAGCGGTGACCATGATGTTGCTCGGCTTGAGATCGCGATGGACTACCAAACGTCGGTGGGCGTAGTGCACAGAGGCGCAGACTTGGCGAAAGAGCTCCAGGCGACGCTCGATGGTGGCGCCTGTGCTGTCGCAGTATTCGACCAACGGCGCACCGTCGACGAGTTCCATGACCACATAGGGGAGACCTTGGTTGCTCGTGCCTCCGTCGATGAGGCGGGCGATGTTTGGATGCTCCAGCGAAGCCAGGATCTGCCGTTCGGCGCGAACTCGTCGTTCGGCCATCGGAGAGCTGAGGTGAGTTCGGATGAGCTTGACCGCCACCTGCTGGTCGAACTGACCGTCGACCCGAGTGCCGAGATAGACGCTTCCGGTACCTCCTTCCCCAAGCAGTTCACGCAGCACATAGGGTCCGATCTCGAGACCGACGTAGGACGGAGGACGTAGTGCTTCCGTGGGGAGGAGCAGGGGGTGGTCGAGAAAGGACTCGCCGTCTGCCTCGGCGGCGTCGTCTTCCATTAAGAGGCGTTCGACGGCATGTCGAACCTCCCGGTCGGACTCAGGAAGTTCTTCCAGGAGCAGCCGCCGGGCATTCGGCGCTAACCCCACCACTTCGTCGAAGAGTCGCTGAACACGTCGCTCGAATTTCAGGCGAGTGGGTGGATCCAGCGGCTCGCCGCCGGTTCCCGCATCACTCTTCACGTTCGTTTTCGCTGGGCACGGGAGCGTCGAGTGCCGTTTGCAGCCACGCGCGGGCGTACCGCCAGCGACGCACCACGGTCGAGCGTCCCACCTCTAGGACTTCGGCAACCTCGGTGAGTTCGAGTCCGGCAAAGAACCGAAGCTCGACAATCTGAGCCGCCAGGGAATCGATCTCCTGCAACTCCTCGAGAGCTCGATCGAGTCCGAGGAGATCTACGGGCGTGAGCTGTTCCGCCTGCGCCGAGCTCGAAAGGACTCCCTCCAGCGTCACGGCAGGAAGGCCTCCCCCCCGTTTCAGGGCGCGTCGTTGGCGTAGGTGGTCCACCAGGGCGCGGCGCAGCAACCTGCCGGCAATGGCGAAGAAGTGGTTGCGGTTCTGCCAGTTGGTGCGCCGCTGGTCGAGAAGGCGAAGATAGGCTTCGTGGACCAGTTCCGCCGCCTGCAGAGAGATGTCGTTTCCCTGCTTCGAAATCAGGGACCCCGCCAGCCGGACCAGGCGCGCGTAGATTCGGTCGAACAGCTCCTCGCGGACGTCGCTCTGCCCCGCTTGCCAGGCGACCAGGAGATCGGTGAGGTCCTCGTCGACCGGGGGTGGAGCAGCGATGGGTTGTAGGGGATTCAAGGACACGGATAGTTTCATCGAGCGAGAGGGATTCATCGCGTGAGACCGCGCAGATCCACGCGAAGGGTCATGGAGAGGGACAGGAGTCGAATGCCATAGTGTCCTGAACCGGGAGAAACGGGGTCCCACCGGTATTGGGATAGCGACGGACCGTCTGAGTTGCAAGGTCCTCGACGGTGAGGACGAGCTCAACATCGGTGAGACCCCCAGCGAAGACCCAGTAGTTGTTCCACGGCGGATCGCAGGCGTCGATCACCTTCACCATCAGTTCGAGGTTGCCCTCATCGAAGAACCAGAACGCTCCGGTGTCGTTGGCCAGGGGGACGGCTGTCCCGGTCCCCATGCCTCCTTCGTGATCGGTCCAGTCCACCGTGAGACGGAATTGACCTTGAAGGCAGAGCGTGGCGTTGTCGGCTTCACAGAGATTGGGCTCGGGTTCGGCATCGAGCGGGGTGGCCCACAACTCGATGTCGTAGTCGGGATGGTCGGCAGCGAAGAAGAGGTCGCCGCCGGCGATGGCGAAGCCCGACCGTCCCACTCCGCCGTCGGTCGGATTCGACGACCTGGGTCCAGGGTAGATGTCAGCTAGCAGAACAGTGCCATCGGGAGTACCGTTGCTGCGCCAGAGTTCGGTCCCGTGGGACAGGTCGGTGGCAGCGAAGTAGGCGATGTCGTCGTGAACGGCGATCTCGGTCCTCACCTGATTGGAACTGAGGGCGGTCCTGGTCCCGTCTGGGTCGATCCTCCAGAGGAGTACTCGAGGATCCCCCGGGGCCTGGGCGGCGACGAGCAGGCTTTCGTTGACGGCATTCAGGGCGGCGACGAAGTCGGTTTGGCCTACGCTGCGGGTCCCCGTGGTCGTTCCGTCGGTGTACCAGAGGGTTCGTGCCGAAGAGTAGGAGGGACCCGTTCGGACTGCAAGGAAGACTCCCGAGGATGTCGTGACACTGGCGACCGGCGTGCCACCCGCGAGGTCGTGTATCCGGCGAGGGAGAGCGGTCCCATCAGTCGCGTAGAGACCACTCGGGTCGTCGAAGCAACTGGCTCCAAAGTACAGCTCGTCGTTCCATGGGGTCAGAGCAGTCGTGCCGCGGCACGGCGAGAAGAGCGGAGTGGCCGCGCCGGTGGGTGAGTCGACGGCCCACAGGGATGCGTTGCTCGGGGTGGGACCCTCCGAGTAGACGACTCCTTCGTGCCAGGGCACCATTTCGCGAGGAGAGCGAGTGCACTCCGGTGCGCCTAGGCACAGGTCGTGGACCGGCTCGGTACCCAGGGGGCTGCCGTCGCTCCGATAGAGAACGGTGTGCTGTGTCGAGAGGTCGTCGATCCAGAAGAACAGGTGGCTGCCAACCGAGATGCGGGGATAAGGGTCGAAAGAACTCGGGGCACAGAATGGATCGCAAGGGAGTGGGATGGAGACCACGGATGCCGGGTCACCTGAAGCGCTCCAGAGTTGCCAACTCGACGGGACGCCCGAGAAGGCCCAGAGAAGAGTCTGAGTCGAGGCCGTCCCTAGGGGAATGGGAGACGAGCCGCCGCCCCCCGGAATCAGGTCGCCGAGGCGATAGGTCCCGGCCTCGCTGCCATCGGATATCCACGGTTCGAGTCCCGACACGCCATCGTCAGCGCTGAACACGACGCCGTCTCCAAAAGGCGTGAGGCGTGACAGGACGGAGCCGAAGAAGGGCTCGGGAATGGGACAGGGGGAGAGGGGACAGCTCGGTGGCAGGTGAGGGGATCGGGTGAGATCGATGTCGCGAACGAGTCGGGCGGCACGGGCGGCAACGGGTAGAGCTGTTCCTATTAGGCCCAGAACGGAGATGAGGACTCCGAGGGCAACGCCTCGCCGGACGAGCGGTATCGCGTCGCGGCTAGACTCTCTGAGTTTCACGGGTGCTGCCTCCTCGTAGTGATCGGGTGCCGGATGGAGCGCCCTCTAATGATACGCGAAGGATGAGCTAACTGAGGACCAGCGGCCGAAACATGGATTCGGAGCGCGTCGTTTGAGAGGCCTTACCTCTGCTTCTAGTCGTCGCGGACGGACTCGTTCGGTTCGCACTCTAGAGGACCGGAGGGTGGGGATTCCGCGGGCGATGAATCGCTAGATGGGACCGATGGCGCTTCCTCGTTCGCTGCCTCGGTCACTGCCTCGCCGAGATGGTGGATGTCGGCCTCGGTGGCAGCGGGAAGGAGAATCGAGAAGGCCGCACCTTGGCCGAGAGCGGTTCGAACGGAGATGTGACCTCCACTGCGTTCGACGACACCGCGGACGGTAGCCAGACCCAAGCCGGTGTTCTTTCCTGGTGATTTGGTCGAAAAGAAAGGCTCGAAGACCCGTTCGGCGACACGGGGAACCATGCCGATTCCGGTATCGGAGACGATGAGGCGAACGTATTTCCCGGAAGGGACGACCTCGCCCCCGGAGAGGAGGCCCTTGTCGAGGATGAAGTCGGAGGTCTCGATCGTCACCGTCCCTCCATGCGGCATGGCATCCTTGGCATTGACGGCGAGGTTGAGGAGGATCTGTTGGATCAGAGTGGGCTCGACCCTCACCAAGACGGCGCTTCCGTAGGTCGTAGCGAGTTCCACGTCCCGTCCGAGGAGCCGGCGGACGAGCGACTCCAGGCCTTGGATTTGTCGGTTGAGATCGATGACTCGCTCACCGACGGGCTGATTGCGACTCAGCGAAAGCAGTTGCCGGGTCAAGGCCTCAGCTCGTTGCGCCGCTTGGAGGATCTCGGAGACCGCACGCTCCTGGACCCCAGGGGACAGGCCGTCAAGGACCATCTGGGCGTTGCCGAGAATCACGGTCAGAAGGTTGTTGAAGTCGTGGGCGACCTCCCCAGAGAGCCGACCCAGCGCTTCGAGCCGTTGGGAGCGGAGAAGTCGCTCTTCGAGTTCTGGCTGCCCTCGAAAGGAGGTGGAGAAGTCGAGCTGCGTGGAGGTCTCCTCCGCGGTTCGTTCGCTGACGCCTACCTCGCCGTCGACTGGATGCTCGTTCCGTTGCCGTTTCTTCATCGCGCCGTCCGTTTCGTCGTCAGGAGACTTGACCGATAGCTGATCGACTACCGACGCTCCCGAGTTTCCTCGTCCTCTACTATGGAGTGGCAAACTCGTCCATTCCATTACACCTCGTCGGCGACTTCGACTGGTTCCGGCGACCGAGGAGACATCGAAGCCAGGCTTCTCGCAACGTGGGACTCCTACCGTCACCAAGAATGGTGTACGATCTAGGTCAATCCCGACAACGGAACAGCCATCGTCATGGAGTCCTTTACCTCTACTCACAAGCCCTCCTCCTCGCGGGAGCCGCGCGGGCAGGTGTTGGATGGTCGTGGAGTTCCTGCATGGTCACTGTCTAGAGACAGCTTGACCTGCCTCTTGGAACAGTTGGATCCGGATCCGAAGCAGGCCGCCCTCCAGTATGAGCGGGTCCGAACGAAGTTGGTCAAGCTTTTCGAATGGCGTGGATGTCGGTTCTCAGAAGATCTCGCCGATGAGACCATCGACCGAGTAGCGCGCAAGATCGAGGGCGGAGTCGAGATCCGGGCTGAAGATCCGTACCGCTATTTCTGCAGCGTGGCTTTTTTCGTCTTTAAAGAAGTCATGGCCGAGCGGCGGCGCGAGACTCTCGCCCTCCAGTCTGGAGAGCTCGAAGCTTTTCTCCTCGCTGGAGGCGGAGACGAGGAAGTGGAGGACCCGGTGGAGGCCCTGATGCCCTGCCTCGACTCCTGCCTCGAGTCGCTGACGCCGCGGACACGCGAGTTGATACTCGAGTACCACAACGGAGAGAAGAGAGCGCGCATCGATCGGCGAGCCCGCCTGGCAAAGGAGCTACAGACCTCGGTCAACAACCTCCGCCAGAGAGTTCACCGGATCCGCTTGAAGCTGGAATCCTGTGTGCTCGACTGCAACGAAGAACGAGGAGCCTCAAGCTAATGATCACGGTTGGATCTGCTGAAGCGCGCAGCTTTCTGCTCAACGATGTCACTGCGTCCGAGCGCGAACACTTCGAGGAACAGATACTGCTCGACGATGCCTTCTTCGCGGAACTGACGGTCGTCGAAGACGACCTGCTGGAGGAGTTTGCTCGAGGGGAGTTGGAGGAGCACGAGGCGCGCCGCCTGGAACGCCGGGTCGACAGAGTCCAGGAGTGGCAACCACGCATCGCCTTCTCCCGTGCCCTTGCGGCAGTTGCGGACGGAACCGGGGGAGTAGTCTCCAGCCCGAGGCCCGTCCTCGCTGCGAACTCCCTGGGTGTTGCTACCACGGCCTTGGACCCGACGTCACCCGCGGATTCGCTCTCATCCCACGGAAGCGCCTCATCCCATCGAGGCGTTTGGGTGCGGTGGGGAACGATGGCCGCCACCGTCGCCCTCGCATTGGCTGCGACTTGGTTCGCGAGTCTTGCCCGGACTCAGCAGGCTCAGGTCGGCGCCCTCGAGGCGGCCAATGCTCGACTCGAGATGGAATCGGTGAACTTGGAGTCGCGCCTCAACGAGGGCCTGACCCAACTGGCGTCTTTGGAGTCCGCACTCGAACAGCGGTCGGCGGAGTTGGAGCAAGAGCGGGCAGCGTCGACGGGACTCCAAGAAGCCCCCCGTGTGGCCCAGAATCCTAAAGCCGGCTCCAAGGCCGTTCCCAGCCGTGCCGCACAGTCTCTGACCTTTGTTCTGGGGTTGACCGGACTTCGCAGTGAGACGAGTGTGCCCTCCCTCGTTATTGCCGAGGGAGTCGAAGAAGTCAGACTCCAGCTGGATCTCGAAGGAGACACGGACTACTCAGGCTTCCAGGTGCGCATCTCGAACGACTTCGGCGAAGAGATCTGGAGCCAGGATGGTCTTGCTCTGGTAGATGAAGACTTCGGGGCTGTGGTTCAGCTAACCCTCCCTGCCGATCTGCTTCTTCCTGGCCGATACGATATATCGGCCTCTGGTCATCGCCACCAGGGAGGCTTGCGAGACGTAGGCTTCTATGCCCTCGAGATCGCGGCTCGATAGGACTGACCGAGAGTATGTTCACCGGACGGCGGGCGCCCGGAGGACAGGGTTGATCGACCGCTGCTGCCGGGTCAATTTTCCAGCCTTTGCTCTGGTATGGATCCTTTTAGCTTCAGCGGCTTGCGCTGGAATTCCGGTCGATAAGACAGAGCTGGACGCCGTTCCCATCCTGGTGGCCGGGGGCGACGATCAGGTCGGTGCTCTCTCCGGCGGGGAGCAAGCGCGGTTCCGGTTCGAGGCTCCGGACGACAGCTACCTGTACCTAGCGGTTTCTCAGCACGGGGTAGATCTCGTGGTGACCCTTCTCGGTGCCGACGGAGAGGTCCTCATGGAAGCCGACGGGCCCGGGGGAGGCTCGGGGCAGGAGGTCATCGCTGCAACCCTCGATCAGGGTGGCGAACTGTCATTGTTGGTACGGGCCAAGGATGACGCCTTGACAGGCCGCTTCACCCTTTGGTTGGGAGAACTTAGGGCCCGGCGCGAAGGTGATGAGCTGAGGGCAGTGGCCGAGTTGCAGTACGGTAAGGCTACCCAATTCCAAGCGATCGAATCGGCCGCCTCGCGACTGCAGGCCATCCAACTTCTTCAAGACACGAACAAGACCTGGAAGGCCCTTGGGGATGTCGCTGCCGAGGCCGCGACCCTGGATGAAATTGCGGAAGCCTACAGACTTCTGGGGCGGCTTGACGAGGCTCTGGAATCGGCTCAGCAGAGTGTCGAGCTATGGACGGTAATTGGGGACAATCGTGGATTCGGTGTCGCTCTCAACAATCTCGGCCTAGTCCTTCGAAGAAGAGGAGACTTCAGTCAGGCATTGCAGGTCTACGAACAAGCACTGGATCTCGCGAGGTTCGAGGAGAATGAGGTTGCGGAAGCGCGAATACTAACCAATATGGGTTTCCTGTTTCGTTTCATGGGGGATCTACCGGGGGCAGAGCGAGCCTTGCGACGGGGACTCGAACTGAGCGCAGGAGCCACCTACCCCACTCAGAAGGCAGCCCGTATCGGTGAACTCGGCTGGTTGCAAGCTCAACTGGGCCAAGTCGACGAAGCACTCGAATCCTATGGCGAGGCGCTGGGCCTCCTCGAGGGCCGGTCTGAGATCGCCCAACGGGCGGGAATCTTGGGCCATCGCGCGGCGACGGAACTCGGCCTTGGACAGAACCAGAGAGCACTCGACGACTATCAGGAACAACTAGTCTTGATGCGCTCGATCGGGAACCTGACAGGGGTCTCTGCGGCTCTCTCCAAGCTGGGACAGGTCTTGGCTGAACTCGGTCGGTTCGACGAGGCGTTGTATCGGTTGAGGGAAGCGGAGGCAGTCAGCGTAGGAGCGGGAGATCGGTTGGGGGAGATCTCCGCGCTGATCGGCCTGGGTCGAGTCCTGGGATCGTTGGACAGACACGATGAGTCGGTCGAACTACTCACCAGAGCAAACCAGATTGCCAAGAGTACCGGCAGTCGCTACTGGGAAGCGGTAACCCTGGAAGGGCTGGGAGCGGAGCTCCTCTCGGGGAACAGGATCGAGAGTTCGATCGAAGTCCTGACTCGCTCGCTGGATCTTTGGCGAGCGATGGGAATTCCGGGGCATCAGGCTGAGACCCTTCGGTGGTTGGGAGCTGCTTGGCGTGAAGGTGACGAGGCGGCCAAGGCCAGGACGAGCTTGGTGGAGGGACTCGAGCTCAGTCGATCGATGGGTGCCAGATCGGTCGAAGCAGAGACCCTGTTCGAGACCGCTCGTCTGGAGCGACAAGTCGGTCGCCTCGACCTGGCTCGAGCTCTGGCCAGTGAGGGCCTCGACGTGATCGAGTCCCTGCGCATCGATGTGGTCAGTGACGAGTTGCGGTCTTCCTTCCTGGCCTCGCGAAGTTACGGGTATGAACTTCTTATTACCGTCTTGATGGAACTCGCTGAAGCGAACCCTGCCGGCGGTTTTGCCCTCGAGGCGCTTTTCGTTAGTGAGCGCTCCCGGGCCCGGAGCCTTCTCGACCTTCTGGCTGAGTCTTCAGGCGGAGTGAACAAGGGTTCTGACGAGGACCTTCTGGCCCGAGAGCAGTCGTTGAGAAGAGCGATCAGCGCTGAGCAGTTGCGGATGCGAAGACAGGAGTCCTTCGCGACGCCCGACGCAGGTACTCTTCCCGATCTGCTCGACGAGTACCGTGACATCGAGGAAGAGATTCGAAGGGCCAATCCCAGGTTTGCTTCGCTTGTTGCACCCTCGAGGGTAGACCTCGATGCATTGGTAGTCGTCCTCGGTCAGGACACGGCATTGGTGGAGTACTACCTGGGAGCGTCTTCTGGTTACTTGTGGGTTGTTACTGCGGACGAACTTCGAAGCTTCCGCCTTCCCGGTCGCGATGAGCTCGGACCGAAGGTGTCCGAAGCGTATCGGGCGCTGACGGAGCGAAATCGTCCAGTGGACGGCGAGTCTCACCTGCAGCGCGACGAGCGCTGGGAGGCCGCAGATGCTGAATATCGAGAGGTCTCGCGAGACTTGAGCCGTTGGTTGGTGCAGCCCTTTCTCCAGGATCTACAGATACGCCGCTGGATCGTCGTGGCGGATGGTCCACTGCACTACCTGCCCTTCGCCGCTCTCCCGGATCCGCGAGTGGAGTCCGAGTGGAAGCCGCTGGTCTTGGATGTCGAGATCGTGATGATTCCCTCCGCCGCAGTCTTGCTCCAGGTCACGGCTACCGAGACGCCGCACGCCCATCCGAAGAAGTTGGCAGTTCTCGCTGATCCGGTCTTTGGGCAAAACGACCCCCGGATTCTGAGTCGAGTTACGGACGGCGCGGAGTCCCGGGGCGTGGGTCCTCCTTCCTTGGAGGGCTTTCAACGCCTTCGCTTTTCGCGAAGTGAGGCTCAAGAGCTGGTTTCCCTCGTTGGAGAAGAGCAAAGCCTTCTCGCGTTGGATTTCGAGGCGTCGCGGGACCTTGCGACCAGCCCCGAACTGGCGAAGTACGAATGGCTCCACTTTGCGACCCACGGCGTTGTCGACGCTGACAACCCGGGTCTCAGCGGGTTGGTCTTCTCCCTCGTTGATGAGGATGGGAGGAGCCAGGACGGCTTCCTTCGGCTCTTCGATATCTACCACCTGGACCTCTCGGCCGAGTTGGTGGTTCTCAGTGGCTGTCGAACGGCCCTAGGGCAGGAGCTGCGTGGCGAGGGAATCGTCGGCTTGACCCGAGGATTTCTCTATGCCGGCGTTCCGCGAGTCGTGGCCAGTGTTTGGGACGTTCAGGACAAGGCGACGCGGGAGTTGATGGAGCGTTTCTACCGCTCTATGGTGGAAGACGGACTTAGCCCCGCTGCTTCTCTACGGCAGGCCCAGATACAGTTGTGGGGCGATTCAGCCTGGCACAGCCCCTACTACTGGGCTCCCTTTGTCTTCCAGGGCCTTTGGCAGTAGCCACCCCCTCCTAAAGCCCAGCCAGGTTCTTGCATCGAGGTTCTCAGGAAGAACCTCGCGCTGAGTTCCGTGAGGACTCGACTCGCCGTCCAGATGTAACGGATTGGGCCCATTCGCCACTCCATTGTGGAGGTGGATGCATTGAGTCGATTCGAAGAACAGCTGAAGTTGATGTTGCGCGGGCAGCTTGCAGAGCCGGAGAGGCAGGAGTTCGAAGGAGGCTTCCTCGCGTGCGAGAGCCGTGAAGACGTCCTCGACCGCGCCAAAGAAGTCGAAGGCGAGATCGTGCGAGCTTGGAAAGCCGAAGAGCTCGAGCCCGAGGAAGCGGTCGTGGTCCTTGCTTGGATCGCGGCCCGGCACCGGCGTTTGTTGGTGGAAGCCCTGAACCGAAAGGCGGTCCGCCTCGAAGAAAGGCACCGACCGAATCGGGGGCCTCGATGGGTGATGTAGAGCTGAACCCATCTCTTGAAGGCTGTCGAGCTCCCCCTACAACGCTGGAACTTAGTCCAGACCTTTCAACTAGAAACATTGATAGCGCTAACAAACCGAGAAGGAGATGACATGAGAGTACAAACAGGAATCAAGGCCGGACCGCGTGCTGAAGGTGGAGAAGAGGGAGGCGGCTAGAGGCAATCCCCACTTCAGCCACTTTGGTCGACGACCACAACGCTGGAAACACGTTGGTCGACGACCTCCAGGGCACGTCGATGGCTCTCGGGGTCCAGGGCTCCGAGGGTCTCGTCGAGAATCAGTAGCTCGGGGCTCTGGAGCAAGGCCCTGGCCAGAAAGACCCGGCCGCTCTCGCCGTGAGAGAGGCGCCAACCGGTATCGCCGATCGGTTGGAACAGGCCGGCTGGCATGCGGCCCAGTAGGTCGCCGAGCCCGAGAGCGTGGCAGAGTTCCTCCGCTTCCTCCAGGTCCTGCGATGAGGGTGGCCAACGTCCTGCCATTAGGAGATTGAAGGCAAGAGTGTCGCTGAATAGGTGGTTTTCGTGAAACTGTGGGGCGAGGGCGATGGTTCGGCGCCATTGTCGGGTTCCATGGGCGGGGAGGTCGAGGCCATGAACAAGCCTCAACCCTGCGTCTTGGTCTCGGAGACTGGCCGCTATTGCGGCCAAGGTACTCTTGCCACTGCCCGAGGCGCCACGCAGGAGGATCCGGTCGCCGGGAAACACGCTGAGAGAACAGCGGTCCAAGATCGGACGCCGACTCTGCTTCCGGTAGACATCGATGTCGGACAACTGGAGAGTGGGTTTGCGAGGCTCAGCGCCCGATGAGGTTGTAGCGGAGGCGAGGTTCGCTTCGCCGAACTCAGTCGATGACGAGGGGACCGAGGCACTTACCAGGGAAGATACCTGCTGCCAGGAGATGAACGCGGCGGCCAGTTGGCTGAGACCTCGAGTGCCTCGCTCCAGGGCTCGATAGCCGAGGAGGGTGGCGCCCACTCCGATGGCCATCGCGGTCGGGTCGACACTGGCCGAGAGCCACGACGGAGCTAGTGTCATGACCGATAGGATCATCCAGACCCTAGGAAGCAGGTCGAGTCTTCTCCGGGTAGCATCCATGGACCGGCCCGCGCTGAGGTAGTTGGCGATCGACACGTCTTGGCGCTCCTGCCCTGGCTGGTTACCCTGGGCGAGGAGGGTGCGGTGGCCGATCATGGCATCGACCATATCCTCGGCCAGGGCGATTCGCTGCGACGTCCATCGGGATCGTTGCCTCCACTCGAGGGCGGCCAAGAGACCACCCACGGCCTGGAGAGTGACGAGGACCAGGATCTGGACGTTTCCACCCGCTCCCTGATGGCAGATCAGCAAGGCAAAGGCGAACTCGACAACGGCAAGGAGAGCTGAGAAGCCGCCGTCGAGGGTCAGGCGAGACAGGGCGTCAGCTTCCAGCGAGCGTCCCATGAAGTGACCGACTCCGTGGCCCCGCAGCTGGTCGGGATCGAGAGCCATCGAACCGCGTAGGACTCGGGTCTTGACCTCGGCCGTGAAGCGCAACGCGAGGCTCGATTGCAGCCAGGACACGGCACTGCGGAACGGGAGCTGAGTCAGTAGGAGCAGACTCCAGGCGAGGAGCCATCCCGACTCGATGCGGTGGGAGAGGATGGCATGACCGAGGATGGCCCAAGAGGTGATCCAGAGACCCTGCTCGATGGCATGGAGTGCCAGCAAAGACAGCAACTTGGAGATCCACTGGCGACTGAGTCGACGCATCGACGACGGTCTGACCAAGAGCTCGCCCACCTCCAGGGATACGTGATCGGCCAGGGCACGCACTAGATCCCGGTCGTTGGCGAGAGCGGCACTCAAAGGGATGTCCACTGGAGACACGTCTCGCCGTGATGCTCTGCGTACCGATCGGGAGCCGGCGTCGATCGCGACGCGAAGTTCCGAGAGCGGTTCGGAGGCCGTCCGCCACGGCAGGTCACCGAGGGCGTCGACAAGGTCGCGATGGCGAACCGTCTCCACATCTTGGTTGGGACCCAGAAGCTGGGTTCGCTGCCGCGAGTTCCTGAGAACCGCAACGAATCCACCCTGCGGTAGGTGCAGAAGCGCAGGCGCGCAGTTGCGAACTAGCTTGGGGAGGTCGACCAGGGTAGTACTAACGGCCTCCGTCCGGAGGCTACTACCGAGTCGGAGTCCGATCGCGTCGATGGCTTCGCTTCGATGCGTCTGAGGCCAGACGAGATAGGGAGGGATCACGGCGCTTCCTCGCGAAGAGCGCCGTCGGCGAGGTAGACCCTACGCCAGGTTTGCCCAGATCCCCCACTCTCGAAGCGTTGTCGGTCGGCCGCCAGGAGGGTGGCGTATCGAGAGCCCGGTATCCGCTCGAGTTGCTGCGGGGTTCCGTCTTCGACGATTCGTCCCCTCTCCAGGACGACGACACGGGGCATCTCCAGAGTCGCTTCGATGTCATGGGTGACCCAGAGGAGCGTTGCAGTGCTCCAGGTCTTTCGTAGGCGGCCCAGAAGGCGTCGACTCTGGGTTCGGTCGAGCCCCCGGAAAGCCTCGTCGAGGAGGGCCAAACGCACATGGGGCCTGCCGAGGCCTCGGGCAATCCGAAGACGTTGCCCCTCGCCACCGGAGACGCGCCCTCCTCCTTCGCCGAGGAAGGTTGCTGAGCCTTCGGGAAGATTCTCGAGGAGGGGGAGAACCTCCGAGTCGCGGAGCTGCTCCTGGCGCAATGACGACTCTGGCTGAGAACTGCCGTGGGTGATGTTCTCGAGGAGAGAGCGGTTCCACAGACGGACCTCGGGTGCGATCCAGGCGGTGTCTCGGCGAAGCTCGGAGATCCTTGCTCCCGCGAAGAGATGGCCGTCGATCTGGAGTCTTCCGTCCGCGATCGGATGCCATCCCAGGAGCGTTCCAAGGAGTGTGCTCTTGCCCGCTCCGGAGGATCCGACAATGGCGACGTGTTGGCCGCTGGGAAGGTAAAGGTCGATCTCCTCGAGGAGGGCACGGCCTCCAGAACGAACTGTTACCGAAGTAAACCGGACCTCGACGCCGTGGGTGCGAACTCCCGAGGTGGAACGGGTCATCTCGGTTGCGGGAGTGATCAACGGAAAGGGTTCCTGTGAGCTCGCGGAACTGGGCGCCGAGAACTCTTCGGGGGCGCCAAGGGGTTCGGCGGCGCGTTGAATGGTCGAGCGCAGGATAGGGTAGCGCCGCAAGGCCTGGGCGACGCCTTCTCCGTGGCGGGGTAACTGAAGCGTCCAGTAGGCGAAGAGGAGGGCGCGAGGGTCCTGGGGCGAGCGGGTAAGGAAGGTCCAGAGGATGATGGCCGCCCCTCCGTATCCGAGGGTGAACTGAAGGGCGTCGGCACCGACCACGAGGCGGTGGAGAGAGAAGCCCGTTCGGCGCCAGGCACTCAGTTGACTCTCGTGTTGGTAGGCGAGGAGATCTTCCGAGGCATGGGTTCGGAGAGGGACTAGACCACGCAGCGCGTCGAGCTGATAGCGGCCGAGGGCGCTCGCGTGGGTCCTCCAGGACAGATCACGCTCTTGGTGCAGCGGGCGTATCAGCTGCGGCACGAGGAGAAGAGAGAGAGCTAGAGCGATGACCGGGAGTGCCATGCTGGGGACGAGGACACTCAGCGCCATCGCGGTCAGCACCAGTCGTGTGGAGCGCCCGACCAGGTCCGCGAGGAAGGGAGGAAAGTCCCGCAAGCGGTGGAGCACGTGGGCACGCTCCGCAAGGTCGGACACCAGGCGACTCGAAAAGTAGCGGTCAGAAAGTCTTGCGAGCTTGTCGAGGAGCGAGACTCTGAGCCGCCCCTCGAGTTCACCGCCGAGATCCATGCTGCGGCGCAGTATGGTGCCGTGGATCGCCAAGCCCAGCATCAGGAGGGAGAGGAGAGCGACGAGTCCGGCGATCCGTTGGGGGCGGTTTCCTATCCATGGGCTCGCCTCGATCAGGCCGCGGAAGAGTAGGGCTTCCAACAGGGTCGTGGCGGAACTCAGGACGAGGAGCAAGAGGATCATCAGGGGATCCAGCCAACCCGAAGGACGGAGGGTCTCGAAGATCCTGTGTAGCGGAGGGGTGGTGGCGCTCGCAGCTGAGGATAGGAGGGAAGGACCTGGAGCATCCTTGGCTAATACCTCAGCTTTCCGTGTGACGTTGCGTTCGTCAGAGCGTGATGAGTGATCGAGGACCTTGCCTACGCGGAGGAGAACGATCCCGCGGACCCAAACCTCTTCCTCCGCATTCGCCGCCACCGCTGGGGTCGTTGGTGAAGTGACCGACCAGAAGCGATCCGGTATGGCCGTTGGATCCTCGCGAGCGCGCAGGAGTAGCTTCTCGAGACCTTCGGCAACCGCGTCTCTGCCTTTGAGGACTCCGGCCGCTCGTAGTGTCGCCGCGCAGCGGATACAGGCATCCAAAGCGGCCAGATCTTGCCAGCCTGGGGCTTCGGAGGCAGCGACCCAGAGGTCCGTCGCGGCGCTTTCTTCGAGCCCGAGGTCTACTGCCCGGCGTTCGATCGCTCGTCGAAACTCATCGTCACGAGCCCACTCGGCCCAGGCGTTGGCGGCGACCTTCTGACGGTGTTGATAGCACTCGTGAAGAAAGGTCGAAACCCGTACCCAGCGACGGCCAACGGCCGGATCCATGATCTGAAGGAAGCCCCAGCGATGGCTCCACACCACGACGAAGTGGGTCTGTCCCCCCGGTCGGCGGGTCACGACGATCGCCGGGAGGCTTGCGGGGGACTCGAGCACAAGGTGATCGTGAGGAATCACCACCTGTTCGGCGTCGAGGCCGCGGGATTGCGCGACTTCTTCTAAGACGTCGATCGAGCTGCCGTCGAGGTCGGTCTGACAACTCTCGCGAAGGCGGGCATAGTCACTGGGGAGGCCATGCCCAGCTAGCAGAGTATGGAGGGCCACCGGACCGCAGTCCATGGCGGAGATCTGGATAGCTTCCGGGACGATACGGCGTCGCCGCCGGGGAGCACCGATGGGCACGTCAGGGTGCACGGCGGGCGCTTAGGTCGCGAACGAGAAGACGAGCCGGTGAGAGGCGAGCCACCTCGATGTCGACGGTTGCCGGAACGCCGTGGGCGATCGGAGGATTGGTTGGATCGAGAAGTTCGAGCTCGACCCGAAGCGCTCCTGAGGTGCTGTCACGAGCCACTCTTCGTACCACGGCATCTAGCGCAGAGCTGGCACTACGTCCGGCTCCATGGAGGGCGACTCGGGCCGGCTGGTCGACGAGGATCTGCCCCAGCGCGGGGTCCGCCGGATAGTTGGCCACGATGTGAGGATGGCCGTCGGGCAGGATGGCCGCGATCCAGGCGCCGGCTTCGAGATGCCGTCCTGGGGTGATCTGGGCGAGTTCGGCCAGGGTTCCCGCGACCGGGGTCCTCACCGTGTGACGTTCGAGTAGGAGTTCTAGGCTCTGGACTCTGATACCGAGCCGTTGCATCTCGGCGGTGGCCTCGGCGAGGTCGACTCCATCCTCGTCGGCAGAGGCGGGATGAACCCTTAGGGAGGCTTGACGCCTTCGCCAGCCCTCTGCTTCAGCCTGCACCTCGGCCAGTTCCAGTTCTGCCGTCCGGGGGTCCAGTTTCAGTAGGACTTCTCCTCGGTCCATCGTGTCGCCAAGAGTGCCGAACACCTCGGAAACGACTCCGGCGATCGGACTCTCGACGCGATGAAGGGGCGCACGGCTCTCGAAGCGTGCGTCGTTGGTTGTGAGGACAACACCGACGCTCGCGAGAAAGAACCAGGCGATCCAGAGGCCGACCAGAGTGACCAAGACGATGGGCACAGCGAGTCGCGAAACGCTGCTTCCTCCCTCGAGAGACCGTTGAGTCTGTTCAAAAGGGATCGACAACTTGGATACTCGGGGTTGCTCCTCGATGGCGATTGCCATGGCAAGGGGATCAATCGGTCTTGAGGGCTTCGCTTAACTCGGGTGGCTTCGCCTACAATACATCGAATGGACCCCCGAGTCGTGGACATCGAGATTCGCCTGGCCTTTCAAGACAAGCTCATCGCGGACTTGGACGAGGTGGTGCAGTCGCTTGCCAAGCGACTGGACGTCCTCGAGCGGCGCCTGACCTCGATGGCTCAATCGCTTCGTGAAATGCCCGAGGACGTCGGCCCCGCGGACGATAGACCACCGCACTACTGATCAGATGTCGCGCCTCGAGTCCCCCCGTCGCGAATGTCGTCGGCCCGGGTCGGTTCCTGAATCTGCTGGCGTGGCGACGACGACTTGATTCGCTAGCGAAGAGTTGATTAGCTAGCGAAGAGTTGTTCAGCTGGCGAACGGAGTGCTGAAACTCAGCTTGAAGCCCGACGGGTCGGTCAGCTCGAAGTCGCGGGAACCCCATTTCCGATCGGTCGGAGGATGATCCAGGGATCCTCCACGCTCCTCGATGGCAGCAGCGAGAGCGTCGATGTCCGAGGTCGTCTCGAAGTAGAACCTGACCCCGGCGCCCTTGTCGCGGTCGCGTCCCTTGCTCCAGTCGTCCTGGCCGAGGAAGAGATTGCACTCACCCGAACGAAGGCTGGCGCCCATCGGCTTGCCCTCGGCATCGTCGAACCGCTCGATGACCTCGAAGCCCAGGACCTCGGTGTACCAGCTGAGGGAGACCGACATATCGTTGACGGTGAGCGTCGGGGTGATCCCGGACAGGTTGAGTTTGCACATGGCAGGCTCCTGCTAGTTTGAGGTCTCGGGTTGAGTTGGATTTCGGTGCGAGCGACTTCGTCACTCCGCGCTGGATGATAGCGCTCCTTGTGGACTCTCGCTGTCCGGCCAGTTGACCGGCTCGCGCGGCGGTCTAGCGGGGCAGCTGCAGCAACAAGCGTTTGGACCGCTGCCAGAACTCCTGTTGAACCGATTCGGAGGCCGCGAGTTGAGGTCCGTACCGCAGGTAGTGCAGATCGTCCATGAGG
>JAIOJS010000288.1 GCA_019911795.1 Thermoanaerobaculia bacterium
CTGCTCGCGGATTCTCAATGGCCCGGTGTCGAAGAATCGTAACCCTTCCTTTTGGGGGCTCTCCTGCGCGGTGGCCGGGAAGCAGGTCAGAGCAGCCATTCCTAACGTGATTCCCAGCGCATGACGCCACCTCATTTCGCCGAGCTCCCTTTGGAACAGCCACAATGTTCGATGTGGCGGCGAATGCGACCCAGAAAATCCGAGTCGTCGAGGCTTTGGGCGAGTAGGGGGACGAATGTAATTGCCATGTTTGGGCACCTCCAAGTGTGAATCGTTCGTGGATCGGAGACGATGGGTTCTGCAGTGAGTGTCGTCGGGGGGCTTTCGCTTACACTCGGGCGCAGTCGGACCACTAGGGCGCGTGTCCCTCAATCGGCAGGATGGGTCGAGGCCGTCCGGAGTGAGCCGGCCACTCTTGTGAGATCTGGCCATCCGCTTTGCTCCGGCGCTCTCCGGCGTCAGCCGGCTCTACGGCAGAAGTTCACGAGGGACCGGTGGTCGGCCAATAGCGGTCCCTTCACGGTCTGCGAGCGGGGCAGGATCGCCTGCGGACCCATACCGTCCGGAGTCAGGCTCGGATACTGGCCGCTACGGGGTCTTGGGGCTGGGGGGCGACTCCGGCCGTTCTCGGATTCCCGACCGTTCAAGAATCTCGCGGCGGATCCTATCTTCGGTGGCGTCGTCAGCCGCAGTTCGGCCCGCAAGCTCACGGGCGGCCTGGCCGATGGCGTGAATCTGATCGGTGTAGCCGCGACAGTGACGGCACATCAGCAAGTGAAGGCGTACCAAGGCGCGGCGCCAGACGCCTGCCCCCTCGAGTTGGTCGGCGGCAACGACGTGAACGATCTCACGGCAGCTCAGCATCCTTAGTTCTCCATGCCCTTGCTTTCAAGGCACTCGCGCGCCCGGTTTCGTATGCGGTACAACATAACCCCGAGGTTAGTGGTCGAGACGTCGAGAATCTTACAGATCTCCTCGGTCGACAGTCCTTCGACCTCCCGCAGGTGAAACGCCATGCGTTGCGATTCGGGAGCGGTTTCGATGCATTCCGTTAGGGCGACGCGGAGTTCCCGACGCCGCAGTCCATGGTCCGCCGGTTTCGGGGGGCGCGACCACGAGCCGTTCGGCGAGAACCGGCTTTCCATGATCGAGTCGATCGAGTCGTGCCGTCGGTCCCGGGCGAGCCCACGACGCCGCTCGGAGATCTTCCGATAGAGAATGCCGAAGAGGAAGGTGCGGACCTTTGAACGCCCTTCGAAGCGTGACACCGCCTCGAAAAAGGTGAGGAAGGTCTCTTGGGTGACCTCTTCGGCCTCCTCTTGGCCGAGTCCGGCGCCCCGGGACGCACGCAGTACCTGCGGAAGGTAGGCCGCCACCAGTGCGTCGGCGACCTGAGGATCGCGAGCCCGGAGTTTCTCTACGTTCTCGAACGGACCCTCGACGCGGGGCGAGGGTGAGATGGGGCCCGAGTCGGCCTGGTTGTCTCGCGAGGCGCCGTGCCGACTAGAGTGAGACGGAGGGGGCTTTTCTGAGGACATCGTCGTTCCTTAAAGGCGCAATTGGTAGCAGCAGTATATGCCGACCGCTCCCGGCTCCGGGCCTTTGGAGTACTACGACCTGAGAAGTGGCGATAACCGGCTGAAGGAATCGGTTCTACTACTGTCGACAGGAACTGTAAGAAACCAATTCCCTTCGACACTCACTCTCCGTAGCCGGTCATCGATGGACCAGCGGGCGGGGTCGAAGCGGCCCGGCGCGTCAAAGAGGCAACACCGTACTCTCATGACACCCATGGGCTACAACCCAGATTTGAAACTAGGAGTTACTGATGATCGATTTTACCCTTCACGATGAAACGAGTGCCCCGGAGGCGAGCAAAGCGCTGCTCACCGATTCCAAGAAATCCTACGGAATGATTCCGGGTCTGCACGCGGTCATGGCCGAAGCGCCGGGCCTTCTGGAAGCCTACAAGACACTGCATGAACTCTTTGCGAGTTCCACCTTCGACAAAGACGAGACCACCGTGATCTGGCAGTCGGTCAATGTGGAGCATGGCTGTCATTACTGCGTTCCGGCACATACGGGCATCGCCAAGATGATGCGCGTAGACGATGGCATTACCGAGGCCCTGCGCAATGAAACGGCGCTCCCCAACGCCCGGCTAGAGGCGCTTCGCACCTTCACCCTGAACGTAGTGCGGGGCCGGGGCAATGTGGATGACAGTGCCGTGCAGGACTTCCTGGACGCCGGTTTCTCCAAACGTCAGATCCTCGAGGTTGTGCTGGGCGTTACTCAGAAAGTGATGTCGAACTACACCAACCACCTGGCAAACACGCCGGTGGATGCTTCGTTTCGGAAGTTCGAGTGGCAAAGGGCGGTCTGAAGCCCTGCCAGGACTATGACCCGCCCTCCAACCGGGTGCGGACCCTGACCTCGGCTTCGAGGGTGCGATGGACCGGGCAGCGGTCGGCGATCTCCAGTAGGCGCTGCCGCTGCTCGTCGTCGAGGTTTCCGTCGAGCTCGATTACGCGTTGGATCACGCCGACGTTGCCCTCCTTGGAATCGCAGTCGGAGCAGTCCTTGGCGTGGATCCGATCGTGCTCGAGGGTGACTTGGACGCCCTCGAGCGGCCACTCCTTGCGATCAGCGTACATGCGCAGCGTCATCGCCGTGCAACTTCCGAGCGCTGCGAGGAGGTAGGCGTAGGGGTTGGGGCCGGCATCGTCGCCGCCGACGGTCTGCGGCTCGTCGGCGAGCAACCGATGGCGGCCGGCCCGCACCAGGCAGGTGTAGCCCTTCGGTCCGACCTCTACTTGCACCTCGCCCGCGGGAAGGGGATCGACCACTGCGTCGAGACTGACGTAACGGGACGCCCAGGCCGCCAGCAGCCGACCGACGAAAAGGGCATCTTCGGGATTCTCCAGCAACAGGTGGTCGGCGCCTGCCAGGGAGACGAAGCTCTTGGGGTGTTTGGCGGCCTCGTAGATCCGTCGCGCGTGCTCGACGCCGACGGTTTGATCAGTTGGCGAGTGGAGGATCAGCAGGGGCCGACCAAGGTTCGCGATTCGATCGACCAGACGCTGCTCCTGGAGGTCTTCCAGCAGCTGCCGCTTGATGGTGAACTGGCGGCCGGCGATATTCACCTGGGCTTCGCCCGCAGCCTCGACCTCTGCGGACTTCGCCCCGAGGGTCGCCAGCAGATGGCTCGGCTCGCTCGGCGCACCGATCGTCACCACCGCCCTAGCCTCGGGGATCCGGTGGGCGGCACCGAGGACGGCGGCGCCGCCGAGACTGTGACCGATGAGGATCGCCGGCGCCTCCAACTCGGCGCGCATGAAGTCGGCGGCGGCGACCAGGTCGTCGAGGTTGGAGGAGAAGTTGGTGTCGGCGAAGTCGCCCTCGCTACCACCGAGGCCGGTGAAGTCGAAACGGAGCACCCCGATCCCTTCCCGGCAAAGGGCGTTGCTGATCCGGCCCAGGGCTTTCAGGTCCTTGGAGCAGGTGAAGCAGTGGACGAGCAGGGCGTAGGTCGACGGCGGTTGCAGCGGCGACTCGAGGCGAGCCGCCAGGCGGTTTCCCGCGGCGCCTGGGAAGTGGATGCTTTGGGTCTTCAACGGGACCTCCTCGGCGTCTGCCGTGAGTCTGTGCGTTCGTCGTCGGCGAGCTGCGGGCTTGCCGCACGGGCACGCTCGCTGGTCGCGTGAAGGGATCGGGAGTCCTTCTGAGGGACGAGGCTACCATGGCTTCCTGCGGGCTATCACTGGCATGTACGAGCCCGAGATGAGACGTTCGATGCCCCGACCTTCGTGCCGTCGCAACAGCGTGGGTGCTGCTCGCCAAACGGGCCAGTCTTCCACTTCGCTCGGCCGTTGGTGGCCAAGCGGCGGAGCAGGAAATGCGCGGCACAGCGGGACCAACGTACCCATGCTATATTGGGTTCTCCGATGGAAGTAACTCAAGGCTCAGTTCTGCTGAAGCTGGCCGCCACCGCTCTCTTCGTGGCTCTCAATGGGTTCTTCGTCGCAGCTGAGTTCGCTCTCGTCAAGGCTCGACGCTCGCGCATCCAGGCTCTCGCGGACAAGGGTTCGGCGGCGGCCGAAACAGTGCGGAAGATCCTTGGCGATATCAATCTCTACCTGTCTGCCTGCCAGCTCGGCATCACGATCGCTAGCCTGATTCTTGGTTGGCTGGCCGAGCCAGCCGTCGCCTCGCTACTGTTTTCGGGTGCGGAGGCCCTGGGTTTCGAAGTTGAGGAGAGCGCTGGCTTCCACTTCTTCGCCCTGGCCGTGGCTCTCACATTCATCACGATCCTGCACGTGATCATCGGCGAGCAGGTGCCGAAGATCTGGGCAATTCGCAAGCCGGAATCGACGTCTCTGATCATCGGCAAGCCGTTGAGGCTCTTCACGCTTCTGCTCAAGCCGCTGATCGTCTTTGTCAATTCTCTTTCCAACCTGGTCCTTCGTTCCGTAGGGCTCACAGAGGAGGGGGAGCACGACGCGATTCACGACGTTGACGAATTGAGGGCGATCCTGCGAGCCGCATCTCATGCCGGCCGGATCTCCTCTCGTCAACTGGCCTTTGGCGACAACATTCTCGGATTGGTGAATCTGCGGGTTCGGCACATCATGCTGCCCAGGGTCGACGTGTCCTACGTCTCGACGCGACAGACCGTCGAGGAGAATCTAGAGATCATTCGGTCCAGCCGGCATTCCCGATTTCCGTTGGCGGATCCAGATCTCGACAACGCGGTGGGAATCGTGCATGCCAAGGACATCCTCGTCGCGAGGCTGGATGGCGACGAAGGCCTGGACCTCGCGGGTCTGGCCAGGGCCATCCCGTCGGTACCCGATACACTCTTGGTCTCCTCGTTGATTCGGAACCTCCAGGGGGAGCGGACCCACTGTGCCATGGTGGTGGACGAGCACGGGACCACCGTAGGTATGGTGTTCCTAGAGGACGCCTTGGAAGAGATCGTCGGACCGCTTCCCGACGAGTTCGACGAAGAAGGACCGCTGATTCACGAGACTAGCGGCAGTACGATAGAGATGGCCGGTAGTTTGTCTCTCCCCGAGGCAGCCAAGCATCTCGACTTGGATATGGGCACCGAGGAAGATACCGTGGCCGGTTTCGTCGTTTCTCGCTTCGGCCGCATCCCCAAGTCAGGGGACTCCCTGGATCTACCGCCGTATCGTATTCGGATTCTCGCCATGTCGAAGCGGCGCGTTGCGCGGGTGAGCTTCGAGAACCTAGACGAAGAGCCTGCCCCCGAGTAGAGGCTTTCCGCAGTGCTTCAGGTGACCGACTCGGCAATCTTCAGATCGGCCGATAGGGCTTCGCCGTGTTCTGCGACGTGAAGGAAAGCATCGCCGCGATTGACCAGCGGTCGTTGCGCATGGCCGATGACAATCCCGCTCGCGCGGGCGGTGACTCGGGCGAGTCGCTTGCCGAAGGGATCGTAGAACGTGGCGACTTTCTCGCCTTTGGAAACCTCGTCGCCGAGCCCCACCTCGAGGTGCAGGATGCCGCTCTTCGGAGCCCTCAGCCACTTCGTGCTGCGGCTCAAGAAAACGGGCTCGGGCTCCACCGGCGCACTCGAAATGACTCCTAGGTGGCTCAACACGCGAAGCACGCCTTCAGTTCCCGCCTGAAGGGCTTGCTCGTCGAAGCGATCCGCTTCACCGGCTTCGTAGAGCAGAACGACCGAACCGGCCTCCGTGGCGGCTTGGCGAAGTGAGCCGTCGCGAGTCCTCGAGTGGATCGCTACCGGCGCAGCGAAGACGCGAGCCAGCTCCAGCGTACTCGGATCGTCCAGATCGGCGCGGATCTGAGGAAGATTGGTGCGGTGGTCCGAGCCGGTATGTAGGTCGATGCCGGCGCTGCACCTCGCGATGACCTCGGTCATCATCAAGTGGGCTATCCGCGATGCGAGCGAGCCTCGCGCCGAACCGGGAAACGATCTATTCAGATCACGCCGATCGGGAAGGTAGCGGTCTCCCCGATTGAACCCATGAATGTTGACCACCGGTACGGCGATCACGGTGCCAGCCATCGAGCTTGGCCGAACCACTTCCAGGACACGACGGATGATCTCGATGCCGCAAAGCTCGTCGCCATGGACGGCTGCCGTGAGCCAAACGGCAGGGCCGTCCTTCCTGCCGTGCACCACCAACACGGGAAGTGCCACGGGCGTGCCCGACATAAGGCGCGCAATCGGCAGCTCGAGCTTCACTTGGGTGCCCGCTTTGACAGAGTACTCGGCGATCCGGAAGGCCTCGCGGCGAGCACCTCGTGGAGTGGACCTGATCGTCACGTAGCGTCGTCTCCCCCCGAAACGACGTCGGTTGCGGCCGACGGGACATCCGGCGGTAAAGGCTGTATCTGAGGCCGGGCCCCCCGCCGCTTGCGCTCCGGAACGAGATCTCGCATGGCCTCGAGCTTGCCAAAGCAGAGTAGGCGGTCACCTGCCTCGAGAACGCGAGTCGGTTTCGGATTGGGAATCACCGTCGTCCCTCGGCTGAGAGTAAACACCGCAATGTCGCGTTCCCGGAGTCCAGAATCCTGAATGCTCTTGCCCTGGATGTCGGCTCCCTCACGAATGAGGAGCTCGGCGACACCGTAGCCGGTGCTCACGGTCAGACGCTGACGAACATCGAGTTCTGGGAACGCAACCTGACTGGCGACAAAATCGATGATCGCGCCGGCGATATCAAGTCCGGTAGCGCCCTCGATGCCCTCGAGTCCCGGGGAGCTGTTGACCTCCATCACCAAGGGCCCCATGTCGCTTTCGAGCAAGTCCACTCCGGCGACCCGCAGGCCCATGATTTGCGCCGCCTTCACCGCGACCTGTTCGTACTCGGCGGTTAGCTCGACCTGTTCGGTCGTGCCGCCACGGTGAACGTTCGAGCGGAATTCATCGCCCACGGCGCTTCGACGCATTGCCGCCACCACCCGATCGCCGATGACGAAGGCGCGAATGTCCTTGCCTCGACTCTCCGCGATGAACCGCTGGATGAGGACGTTCTGCTTGGTGCTCTGCAGCGTCTCGATCACCGCCTCGGCCACCTTGTTGTCCGGCGCGAGGATCACACCGATCCCCTGTGTCCCCTCTAGTAGTTTGATCACTACGGGAGCGCCGCCCACTTCCTCTACTGCCGGAATCACGTCAGCCCGATCGCGCACGAACATGGTGCCTGGAATGCCGATGCCGTGACGCGCCAGGATCTGGATCGAGCGCAGCTTGTCCCGCGAGTTCGCGATGCCGGCGCTCGTGGTCGGCGTGTAGACGTCCATCTGCTCGAACTGGCGGACGACGGCCATCCCGAAGAACGTGATCGACGCGCCGATCCGCGGCAAGACCGCGTCGTAGTGCGACAGGTGTTTTCCCCGATACTGCAGGTCGGGCACTTGGGCAGAGAGGTCGATGGCGAATCTGAGGGTGTTGAGGACGCGCGCCTCGTGCCCTCGCTCCCGGGCTGCGGTCCGCAACCTCTCGGTGCTGTAGGCCCTAGGAGATCGGGAGAGGATGGCGAGTTTCATGAGGTTCTTCTCTACTTTCCTGGTTGAGGTCGGGTCGAGAGCACACATCCTCTGAAGGCTGTCGCAATCTCTCGCCACGTCGCGGCTTCGTGAATGAGGAAGCTTGTCACCGTGGCGCTTTGCGTGTCGCTCCAGGGAGTGCTGCAGTCTTGGTGACTGCCCCAACGGTCTACCACTTTGGCGCCTAGGGATTCTTCAGTGTTCCTCAATGGCAGTATACAGCAGGGATGCTTTCTGGATTGGGGTCGTGAAACCTGAACCAGACGTTCAGCAGGGCTCCTGACCCGTCATCTACCGGAGCGGTAGAGAGGCTTTCGCGGCTTGACTTAGCGAGAACGTACCCTTCGAGCCGCGGTCGAGCTGGAGCCGGAGTGACTCCCAGCCAGGGTTGACCGGGAGGTTGTCTAGGGCCCAGCGGTCGCCTTCCTTCTCGACACTTCCGGGACCCTAGCCTATGCTCGGGGGCATGTCCCGCCTGCCCATTCTGCCGTCCGAGGGATCGATCCGACGGTCGAAGAGCAGCCGCTGGCGGGCGGGGGTGTTGATCGGGATTCACCTGTTGATCGCGGCTCACATCACTCACTGGCTGGTCACCGGGCAGACGATAACGCCGGTCGAGCCCTCGGAAGCCGCGGCCTACTCCCGGAGCGGAATGGTCAACGCCGGACTCATCTTCTTTGCGGTGACGATCGTCTTGACCGCAGTTTTCGGGCGGTTCTTCTGTGGCTGGGCCTGTCACCTTGTGGCTCTGCAGGACGCCTGCCGGGCTCTCCTCGTGCGCTTTGGTCGTCGCCCCAAGGAACTCAGATCTCGTCTTCTGCGCTGGGTGCCGGCGATCGCCTTTCTCTACGCCTTTGTTTGGCCTCTGCTCCTGAGGTTCCGCGGTG
>JAIOJS010000289.1 GCA_019911795.1 Thermoanaerobaculia bacterium
TCCTCGCTCCGGTAGTTCAGCTCCTCGACCAGCTTCTCCCCCGGACGCCGCCCCGTAAACACGATCTCGATGTCCTTGTCCGGTTCGAAGCCGGCCAGCCGGATCATCTCCCGCGCCAGATCGACGATCCGCACCGGCTCTCCCATGTCGAGAAGGAAGATCTCCCCTCCACTCCCCATCGCCGCCGCCTGCAGCACCAACTGCGACGCCTCAGGGATCGTCATGAAGTAGCGCACCATCTCCGGATCCGTCACCGTTACCGGACCCCCATGCTGGATCTGCTCTCTAAAAATAGGAATCACCGACCCACTCGACCCCAGGACATTGCCAAACCTCACGGTGGAGAAGCGAGTCGGGTACTTGCCCTCGAGCCCCTGCAACAGAATCTCGGCCAGACGCTTCGAGGCGCCCATCACCGACGTAGGACGCACTGCTTTGTCGGTAGAGATCATTACGAAGGTCTCGACCCCTGCCTCCCCGGCGAGCTGTCCCAGGCGATACGACCCCAGGCTGTTGTTGCGGATCGCCTCGACCGGATTCTGCTCCATCAGCGACACATGCTTGTGGGCGGCAGCATGCAGGATCACCTGGGGTGAGTGCAGCGCCAGCATCGCCCGCACACTGTCGTCGTCCGTGATGTCGGTCACCACTGCGCGGATCTCCAACTCCGGCCAAAGCGCGCGCAGTTCCCGATCGATTTCGAACAGCGCCCCCTCCGCCCGCTCCACCAGGACCAACCGCCCCGGCGAAAACCGAGCCAGCTGCCGAGCGAGCTCCGACCCAATCGAACCTCCCGCCCCCGTCACCATGACCGTGCTACCGGTGAGGAAGGTACGGATCTCACGTTCATCCAACTTCACCGCATCGCGTCCGAGCAGATCCTCGATCTGTACCTCGCGAAACCGCGAGACATTCACCCGGCCCTCGAGGATCTCGTAGAGCGCCGGCATGATCTGTACCGACACTCCCAGCCGCCGGAACGTCGCCAGCAGTCCGCTCAGGACCTCGCGCGGAGCGTGAGCCATCGTGATCACGGCGCGGTCGACCTTGTGGTCCGCTACCAGCTTCTCCAACTCATCGGTAGACCCAAGCACCTTGGTCCCGTAGATGACCGAGCCCTTCTTGCGTGGATCGTCGTCTACGAAGCCGATCACCTCGAGATCTGTTCGCGACTGGCCGACGATTTCGCGTACCGCCATCAGTCCCGCTTGCCCGGCGCCGACGAAGAGGACCCGGTGGCGCTTGCCATTCGCTCGGGTCTCGGCCCGCTCGCTGCTCCGGTGATGCCGTTCGTAGCGCTCGTAGACTCCCCGGCGGAGAACCCGCAAGGCCAACACACCACCGAAGGCTAGAACCGTCCCCATCAGCGTGACTGAAATGGGAATTCGCCACGCCTTCAGTGCATCCGGCAACACGAATCGCATCACCAACATCGGCACTGCCGAATACAACGCAGCCCGCACAAACGTCATCACCTCAGCCATCCCGATGTACCGCCAAATGAAGGAGTAGACCCCTCCGATGACCAGGGCCGAGAACTGCACCAGCACCACGAAGGGCCATTGGGTCAGTCCATGGCGGAGCTCCTGGGCGGGGATGCTGAAGTCGAACCGGAGCAGGTAGGCGAGAGCAAAAGCGCCTCCCAAGACCCCAAGGTCCAACAGAAACTGGATCTCACGGCGAAGGTGACGGGTCCAGAATCTTTCGGTTTCTTCTGGAGCTTCGCTCAACGGTTCCAGTTTGGGCATAGTCGACTTCAGGATGCCCCTATTCTAGCAGCTTGAAACTACCGAATTCGACGCCAAACACTAGCTGCTCGGCGACGTGGCCAACTCCACTGATCGGGCGTCTCCACCGCGACCGTCCCGGGGTGGGGCCAGATCGAGCGCCCGACCAGTCGCCAGCCGTGGCGTGTCTTGCGACCAGCCAGCATCCGCGCCAGAGTCATCCGGGCGTGCGAGCGTTGGGGGCGTGAGACCTCCGGGTGGAGACGGCGCTCGACCCAGCGAAGATCCTCGTGGAGACCGGAGATGATGTCTCGGTGGAGGGTCTGGTAGTTCTCGCTGGTAACAGTGTGTGGGGGAACGACGTGCGGATCGAGAGCGACCGCGGCAGCGGCAATCAATGGCAAGGCAGCCCCCAACTCACATCCGAGCCGCACGACCTCCGAGACGAAGTCGCCCCCTCCCGCGATCGCGATGAGCGCCAGATCGCGAACCGAGATGGTGTCGCGATGGGGCGAGAGCCAGATATGAAAGGCGGCGAGAACCCAGGCCCAAGGCAGCGACGGCCGTAGGGCGGTTGGACCGAGTTCGGGCGAATCCTGCGCTTCGGCGAATAGTCGCGCCGTCGCCTCTCGAGGGAGGGATCCCCAGAGCCGGTGGTGCACCTCGATCATCTGGCCTTCCCTCTGGGCCTGCCACGCGTAGCCTTCCTCTTGGAGATAGCGTTCGGCCAGCTCTCCCTCTTGAAGCGCGATCCAGCCTTCAGAGCGTAGCGCCTGACGGACCTCGTCAAGGTCGTCAGTGTGAATGACTACGTCGAGATCACCAAAAGGGCGCTCCTCCGGTCGAGCGAAGACAGGAGGGTTCTGGCGTGTCGTGATATCTGCACCCTTGATCACCAACCATGGAATCTCACGACGACCGAACACCCGGCCGATATCACGGAGCGTTGCTTGGGTGATCAGAATGCGAGCCGCGCCGCGTCGCCAAGTACTGCGGTATCTCTCAGGGTCGGGGTCCGGGTCGTGAAGGAATTCGAGGATCTCCGTCCTCTGTGGGTCGATCAACAAGGGAGACGCCACCGGCGATCAAGCGTTGCTGCCGAATCCGCCGGCCTCCCAGTAGGAGTACCCATTGCTGGCTTCATCCGGGTGTCTCCGAAACCTTCACCGGCACCAGAATTCTCCAAACTGAAGTCACTAGAACGCCAAGATCGGTCCACCAACGGCGATGATCCAAGTAGTCGATATAGCCGACTAGCTTGCGAGGTAGTAGCTCATCTCGATAGTAGATCTCGGGTGTGTCACTCCTCGAAAGGAGTTCCTCTTCGTTGCGAAGCCAGATCGTCACCGGATCGGTGATCCCGGGCCTGACACTCAGGACCCTCTGCCACCGCTCGTCTGTTAGGTCGACGTAGTCCGGCACCTCGGGCCGAGGACCGACCAAAGACATATCGCCGACGAGGACGTTCCAAAGTTCCGGTAACTCGTCGAGCTTCCACTGGCGGAAGAATCGCCCCAACCGCGTCACTCTTGGGTCATTAGCGCTGGTCACTTGAGGCCCCGCCCCCGCCCGCATCGATCGGAACTTGATCATCTGAAAGAGCTTACCGTGCCGGCCGACTCGCGACTGCCGAAACAGGATCGGGCGGCCCATCGACAGGGCCACGAGGAGTCCTAGGATCAGGAGGAGGGGCGACAGGACCACGAGGCCAATCCCTGTCGCGATGACATCGAAGACCCGCACGCTATCGTCCGAATTCCGAGCAAAGCACTCGCAGTGCCTGGACCACGAACCGCTGCTCCTTCGCGCACATCGAAGGGAAGATCGGCAGTAGGTAGAGGATGTTCATGTCGGATCGAGCTCCAGTTGGACGGTCACCGGTACAAGGCCAGTGAGTTGCGGGGTGGTGGGTGGCAGTGGCACTACTGTAACTCTCCACCGGTCTACTGATCTCTGTGGGAATCCAGAGCGTCGATGGGTATACTTCCATTTTCGTGGTCGAGGCTCCAGCTTGCAATTTGATAGGGCTGGCTACAAGGTCCCAATGCTCCCGCACGTCCGAATCAGGAACACAGTAGCCAACGGGTTGGAGATGACCCCGGTTGGTCGGCTATGTCGATGGACCGCTAGTCGGCTCTTCGGTGGGTTCATCCTCGCGTTTCACCGATCCTCGGGGCGAGCTTTGACCGAGCAGGTCGAGGCCCTTCGTCCGAGCCGAGTCATCGCACTTGACGAGATGGTATCGAGACTGAAGAGCGGCCGGTCGACTTCCGGGCTCCTAGCGATCACCGTCGACGACGGCTATGCCGCTACCGTGGAAGAGTACTGCCAGATCGCTCGGGAACGACAGTGGCCGATGACCTTCTACCTGCCCACTGCCTACCTGGAGAGGGGGTCACTGCCGTTCTTGATGATCGCCAATCTCCAGAGAGTTTGCCCGCCGACCGAGGTCAGACTTGGTGGTCGAGACTTCTGCTTAGTTAGCGAGAAGGCTCGGACTGAATTCTTCGCTGGCCTGATACAGCGAATGTATACTGCCAGGGAGGCGGACTACATGCCACTAGTCGAGGGCCTGGCTAGCCATCTCATCGACAACGGGTTGGTGCCAGAAAGCTCTGTCTACGACGTCGAGCCCCCGGTTGCCTGGGCTGATGTCGAGCGGTGGGCTCGTGAGCCGACGGTTTCTTTTCAAAGTCATGGAGTGAGCCACCAGGCAGTGGTGTCCTTGCAGGCCGATGAACTGCACGACGAATTGGTGCGGAGCAAGGAAGTCATCGAAGAGCACACCAACAATCCGGTGGCTCATTTTTGCTACCCCTACGGCGGTCCCGAATCCATCGGGCAGAACGCACCCAAGATCGTGTCGGAAGTGTTCAGTTCCTCGGTCACGATGTCTCGGGGACGGCTACGGGGCAGCGACCCCTTCCTGTTGCCGAGGGTTCCGCTTTACGAGCAGGACACGGGAAACGTTGCCTGTCTCAAGGTCTTGACCGCTTGAATCAACCAGAGAAGACTAGAGAAACCCGCCTGATGTTCCTGGTGGGTGAACTCGGGCTGGGAGGGAGCGAGCGCCAGCTCTATCTGCTACTCAAGAACATGCCCAAGGATGGCCTGCGCATTGTCGTAGTGGTCTTCAATCCGAGTTCGAATGAGGTTCTGGATGACGCTATCCGAGATCTAGGAATTGAAGTGATTCCGATCCCTAGATCCATTCGAGGACTTTGGGGGCGGTCGCGTTTCCTCTTTCGGCTCTTTCGCGAGGCTTCCCCCCATGTCCTCCACTCGTGGACAGTTCACGACAACCCGTATGCGGGGATCATCGGGTGGCTCGCCCGGGTGCCGGTGCGGTGGGGGTCTCTCCGGGGATCGACCAACCTTCGGGGATTTCAATCCCTCCCTAAGGCCTATCGTTGGCTCTCGTTGCACAGCGTTCAGAAACTCCAGGTCAATGCGGTCTCGATCCGGGATGAACTGATTGGGTCTGGCTATCCCCAGGAGAAGATTGAGCTTCTGTTGAACTGCACTGCAGATCCAGCGGATCACACCCCAGCCGACCTCACGGTCTACGGCGTTCGACACGGGGAGCCCGTTATCGGGACAGTTGGGAATCTGCGCAGCGTCAAGAACCACGAGATGTTTATCGACGCCATGGCAAGGGTCCTGCGGCAAAGGCCCGAGACCAAAGCGCTGATCGTGGGGCAGCGTCTTCCAAGTGAGGCCAGCGTGTATGACGACCTCACCAAGAGAATTGATGTCCATGGTTTGCAGAATCGAATTGTCCTGACTGGATTTCAGAGTGATGTCCCCGGCCTGTTGAAGACCTTCTCCGTCTTCTGTTTGACCTCGAGAAGTGAAGGGACACCCAATGCAGTCTTGGAAGCGATGGCAGGTGCTATCCCGGTCGTGGCAACCCGTGTTGGAGGCATTCCGCACCTCATCGAGGATGGCGTGAATGGATTCTTGGTCGAATCGGGAGATGCCGAGAACATGGCATCCAATGTCATCGCGTTGTTGGACGATTCTGCTAAGGCCGACCGGGTCGGGCAGGCCGGGCGTCAAACCGTTCTTGATAACCATAGCTGTGACAGCAAGGCAACTCTCCTGCTTCAGCACTATCACGACGAACTGGACCGTTTGGGAAAGTTGCCCACATGACTGAGATAGATACCTCTGCCGCCGCGATCTTCACCACCGACCAGGTTGACTCCGCGAAACTCAACGCATTCTTGAAAGAGTCGTTCGGCGAGGCGAAGAGTGAGTTTCTCCGCAAGCATGGCGACTGGTGGCATGGCGGCCCTGAGAATCGCTGGGTGATCATGGTCGGTGAGGAGATTGCTGGGTACTGCGCGGTCATTCCCACAAAGATTCTCATTCAGGGGGACGAGACACCAGCCCTTTGGTGGGTGGACCTACTTGTCGATTCGAAATACCGCGGCAAGGGTCTTCAGTCGCATTTTGACGCCAGGATCCGGGCGATTGCGGATCTTAAGTTGGGATTCCCCAACGAGCTTGCGACCAAGATCCACCGGAAACATGGGTGGGGAATCAACGAAGATCTCAAGGTGCTCCTAGTACCGTTTCAACCGACTCGGATCAAGAGCGTGAAGAATGCGGAGGGGCTTCTTGGCACGGGGGTGAGGCTTGGTGCTCTAGCCTTGTCTCCCCTGTTCGCAGGAATCCGTTGGGCACTGGCACGGTACCAACCCAAAGCGGCTCGCCGTGTTGTGGACCCCGCTCCTGAATGGTTGTCGGAAATTTTCTTTAGAAATTATGACGCGGAAACCATTACCACAATGCGGGATGCCTCCTATGTTCAGTGGCGGTTCCTCGACGCACCCTACGGCAAGGACCTGAAATATTATTCAGCAGGTCCTGCAGAGACCCCCTCGCAGGTATTGATCACTCGGGAAACCTACTTCCAGGGGATTCATGGCACCCGTATCCTCGATTTCTTCGGCGAGATCCAGGACAAGGCCGCAACTCGAGATCTGTTTCTATGCGCGATGAAAGACATGATCGAATCCGGTTCGACTCAAGCCATTGTGCTCACTTCGATCCAGGGCCTGGAGGCAACCCTGCGGAAGATTGGGTTCGTTATTCCAGGAGTCACCCGGTTTTGCTGGTACAGCGAAGAGGCGTCGACCATGGCCCGCCTCGAGTACCCTGGCTTCTGGGCCCTTGCAGATTCCGACAACGACGCCCCCGATTGAGTCAATCGTAGAGAACGGCACGTTGCTTGTGGTGGTCTTGGCCTTACGCCATGGATGCCCTCAAGTCCGCGTCCGCATGGCTGCCCCTCCCCGGGCCAGACTCCAACTCTGGCGGGGTATCGTCTGCTGGACTGACGTTGCTTTTCTGCCGATCGGTCGCCTAGTTCAGTTGTGAGGGTGACTCTGCCCAAATCGATCCGGGGGCTCCCGAGCGTCGGGGAAGTGCTCACTAGTTGTGGGCTGCAACCATGCCGAAACCTGAGCAGCTACAAGTCGATGCCCGTACTCATTGAAGTGGCCTAGCGTCTGACCATCAAAAGAGTACAGGGAGTAGGGGTCCCGGCCATCGAAATCAAGTTCGAGAAGCGGCACCTGCAGGGCCCGAAGTCGCGCCACTAACTCAGCTCTCTCGCCTCCGCCATAGTTGTCTGGAAGGTGCGGCGGCGGAATGACGACAATTGAGAAACCCTTGCCTTGTCGGCGGAGCTCTGATGCCCAGTGCTCAACAAGTCGGGTTGTACCTTCTAATGCCTCACCCCATGATCTCTCAAGTTCGGCGTTTACCACTGAGTTGGTGGCGGACTGATCGTCAGGTCGCGCCGAGCGGTTCGACTGGCTCATCATCTTGCGTCGTAGTCGATACAGAGCGAGGTGTAGAGCGCCGAAGAGCTGGGAATGAGAACCGAGGTGATCTGTGACTGTTCCATAGAGTGTTTTAGGAACGGCTGTCACGTAGACGGTACCATCAGCTCGAACAAAGACTCTCCCTCCGGTCTCGTTGCCGTTGATGAGTCGTTCGAGCACTGGATGATTGTTGGGTAAGTCGTTACCGTTGAATAGGAAGAGAACAACTTGTCCGAAGTCGATTCGCCCGTCAAAGAACTCTTGGAAGAGCAAGTACTGGTAGGCAGTCCCTGTGCCGCCGACCCCCGCGTTGGCAAATTCGACGCCCGAATTGTTGCTTCTGAGATTCCGTTCGATGATCGAGGTAAACAGAGAACCGACGGGCATCTGAGCTCCCTCCACGAACGAGTCACCGAACGCAAGCAACCGGTAGGAATCCGATCGATCCGCCCTCTGGCGATCATGAAATCCCCAGGCGTTCATTTGGACCAGATTCGTATTCTCCTTCCTGTTGAGGAACTCTATCCCCGGCCGCCATTTGAAAGGTAGTCGGTCGAACGGTTCCATGCGAGAAGGTGGGCCTAACCCTTCTAGCCGTACGCAAAGCTCCCCTAGCGCCAGGGCGACAGCTAGAGCAGCTGACACAGTTAGGAGGCGGAAGTATTTTCTTCGCTTCACCGGTCCCCTTGGCGACCGTGGCGGTCCCGGATGGACGACTCGAGATCGAGACTCTGTGACCCGTCCGCCCTCGAGACGCGTGCGCGACCGATCAACACTGCCGTCTCCTAAACGCATCGTGTTTAAAGCTCTCCTCGTGATGGAGGGCCATCGAGCCAATTGATCTCATGATCCGCAGCCTAATATAGGTCGGCGAAACCGTCTAGTTTTGCACCCCCGTGGCTGTGATTGCGGAGAGTGCTCCGGAAGAGGGCGAAGGCTTCTGCGGGACGGCCTCGAGGAGGTATGCGGCCACGGCCCCGGCGACGATCTCGTGGGCCGCGGGACCAAAATGAGGATCGACTCTCCCATAGAGCTCTTGGCGGCCGGCGGCGTGGGCGGCCCGAAGTAGTGGCGTGGTGTCGAGCACTTGCAAGCCCCGGTGCTCGAGCTCGCGCAGCATCCTGCGCGAAGGCTGGTCGGGATCGATTTCGCGTGGCGCGAGGCCGACCGCGAGGGCGGATTGCTCGGCGGTCTCGAAATCGACTTCACAGACTCCAGGCAACAGCACGAAGAGGATCCGAACCCCGTGCGCCTCAGCTTCGTCCGCGATCAATCGGCAGGTGCCGGCGCTGACTGCCCAGCGATCCGACGCCGCCTCTGCGCGCAAGAGTACCGAGGGAAAGCGACGAGCACTCAGGTGGAAACGCATCAACAAGGACCAAAAGCGGTTCTTCAAGAACTGAAACAGATGTGATCGGGTCTCCAGACTATCGTTGATTGGGTAGAGCAGACTGTCGACGATCTCCCCACTGGCTAGCGTTCTCGGCCACCTGAAAGGGTGTCGCTCGGTGAGGGCCCTAGGGGTGAAGTGATCGATCCTGTGCGCTTCCACGTCGTTGCCGAGATAGAAGAAGACGACTACGTCGTCATAGTGGCGTCGGCTCAGCTCATCACGAGCTTTGATCAAGTAGTGGCTCGGGCCCCAGCCCCCGACGGCGCCGTTGACCACGTCGACAGGCTCGCCTAGGCCGACACTGAGTTGCTGCTCGGCGAGGGCGATGAACGTCTGCTCATGCTCGACTTGTAGGGCCGCTTGAAAGGAGTCGCCGATCGCCAGCACGTTGTACGCCGCCCGAGACCGCTTGTCCGCGCCGATGCGATGGCCTTGACTATCGGTCAGAAGCCGCACTTCTCGTTCGCCAGTGTTGACCTCGGTGTCGATGTTCGGGGCCTGAACCCAACCCAGGCCGTCGTGAGGCCGCCAGATGTCGGGCCGGATGAGAATCAGCTGTTGCGGTGCGACGAGACGGACCGTTGCTTCTGCCAGAACTAGCGAGGCAGCCGCGGACAGCACGAGCAGCATCAACTTGACTGCCCATCGACGCAGACGGCGGCTGAACCGGACCGGTTTACTAGCCTGCGAGGGTGTCAAGGGTTGCTTTCGTAGGGGTCAATTGCGGTTCTTGGTGATTCCCGGTCTCTTGGGGGAGACTCGAACTAAGAACCCCGCCTTGCGAGAGCCTGGTGATCTGCGACCTTTGATGGCTAGCTCCTCCAGGTCTCGCCCAAGAACTGCCCGATCTCCTTCGCCCAGTTTTCGAGCGAGTACTGAGCTGCCCTGCGTCTGGCAGCGGGTCCGATCGCGGCGAGCTGACTCGGGGGGAGTTCGAGCAGCTTCATGATGCTCTCCGCCACTGTATCGGGCTGACCGTCGTCTAGGAGGAAGCCGACGCCATCGGCCAGGAGAGACGGAATGGCCGAGACCGGGGTCGCGACGATCGGCAGTCCGACGACCATGCCTTCGAGAACAGCCTTTGGAAATCCCTCGGCCGTGGTGGTGGGAAACACCATGATGTGGGATTGCGCGAGGGTTGAAAGCACGCTGCTGGGTGCAATGTGGCCAAGGAAGCGGACTCTGTCGGAGACGCCCAAAGTCGAGGCGAGCTTCTCCAAGTTGGCCCGTTCTGGGCCGTCTCCTGCGATCGTCAACCAAGTCGGGTATCTCTCGAGGAGTGCAGGCAGTGCCTTGATGATCGAAGCCTGGTTCTTGCCTTGCGTCAGCCGTCCGACGGTGACTAGCTTGACCTCTTCGCCCGGCTGCCAGACGTCAGCGCTTGGAGCCTGTGCGATCTCCTCGGACGTCAGCGCCGTGGCGAAGATCCAATGCAGGTTCTTAAACCCTGGCGCCGGAGGGGCACTGTCATAGCCGGTCGCCAAGACCAGGTGGCCTCGTTTGGCAAGCCATGGGAGCAGGCGCTTCAAGAACCGGTCGGTAAGGGTAGCGGTTCCTCCCCAGGTTCCACAGTGCCTAACGAAGATTCTCCTCCGTAAGACGACCGCGAGCAGAATGCCGATCACTCCGACATCACCAGGTACGACGGCGTGCACAACGTCGGCCGCTCGAATCCTTCGCACCAGTTCTGGTAGGTGTCGCAACAACCAGAACGGCAACCCCAGTTTTCTCAGCACTCCCGAGTACTTGGGTTCTGGTAGCGGTGTCACGTCGAGATTGGACCCAACCAGGGGCGAACAGCCGGAGGGAGGTGGGGGCTTCCTTTCGACAATGGTCGCGGTGGTGTGCTCGAACAGCGTCGTGATGGCCGCGAGTTGCCTGGGGAACCCTCCCTGAGTGATCCAACCGTCACCGTCGGGCCAGCAGAACTTGAAGCTAATGACCTCGAGGTGCTGAAGGGGGCCTGTCGGTTCGTTGGATGGTTTCGCCGGCATGCGGTCTACCTAAGAGCGATCAGAATCGGTCTGCTGTACCCAGTAGGACCAAAGCGCTCAACGGTACTGAAACCAGCCTTCAGCAGTAGATCCTTGAGGAAGTCGTCACCGGATTTGATGGCCTTGCTGCCGGCGCCGGCTCGCGTGTCTGTCTTTGCCTGAACGACGAAGACTGGCGCCAGGGATCGAGCGAGTACCGCAGCTTCGAGCATCTCTACTTCGCTCAGGTAGTAGAGCGAACAGAACGACGTGATCACGTCGAACTCACCCCGGAGGGAGCGCAGGCCGGCCAGCATGTCGTTGTTGATGACTCTGAAGTCGAAGGGCTGATGGTATCTCCACTCGAACAGTCGATGGGTCAGTCGAGAGATTCTTGCGCTCTCGAGGTTTCGTTCGAAAGCGACGACTGCCTCGGCCCCATCCCTGAGCATCAGGAGGGGCATAACTCCGTTGTGGGATCCAAGGTCAACGATTCGGCTGCCCTGGATGATGGGCTCCAAGACTCTTCGATTCAGATATTCCCATCGCCCCGTTCCGCTGTCGATAGACCAGCAACCCTTGGTGAATAGGCCTTGACCCAGGTCGAGAGGAGCGTATCCAGTGCTACTTACCTCCTTCAGCAGTCGGGCTGCGCCAGTTTCAGTGAGTAGGTCGGAACCGTAGATGCGGTTGAAGAGGCGTCGATCGTGATCTCGGCCGGCGGCGAAGGCAAGGGTGGAGGTGCGCCGGTGGACCTGCGCTTTGTCGAAGTCGATGAGAACTGGCCCTAGGTCTTCATCCAGACAGACATTGCCGAAGGTGATCGAAGCCCCCGTGACTCCCGCGTTGTGGATCTGCTCGAGAAGTAGGGCAAGCTGACCTGGGATTGCAGGATCGAGCTCCGCGAGTGCCTCTCTCCCCCGCCGCCAAACTTCCTCGTGGTCGATCTTGGGACCTTCTTCTCCTGCTTCTTCCTCGATTTGGCAGGTCAGGATGCGGGCTCCTCGATCGACCAGTATCTGTCTGAGGGTCGGTGCCTGGACCAGAGTCTTCTGCAGTGTCAGGGACATCCTCTCGAACCCGACGACTCGAGGAGCTGGGACACCCTCGCGTTCGAGACGGCGGAGGGCTTCCAGTTCTCTGGAAAAGGCTTGTCGGTCTCTGCGATAGCACTTGACCACCGTAGGGCCATTGGGTGTGTTGCGGATGTCGAGATCGAAACGTCGTCTTGCAACGAACTCAGCCTCTGTGACGCGGTGGAATCCAGCAAAAGGCTGCGGAGAGAGCAGGCGGCCGTCGTTGTCGATTCTCCCGACGGGAGCTCCGTGGACGGGAACCTCGACTCCGAATTCTGCTCGGCCCCCCCTCGCGCTGAGCATACGGTTCAACCCACGTTTGACGTACCCAAGGCCTGGTCGGCGCAGGGGAGCACGGGTAACCGCGGGGAAAACCGATCGGATCAGGAACACGACAGGGTAGCCGATACCTCGGGCCTGCCAGATTCGCAGGGCGCTCTTGAGACGATTAAGAACCATGTTTCCATCCGAAGCGATTGAAGACGAGGGCTTCGAGTATTCCTTCGAGTTTGCCAGCGGCAGAGTAGAGGGTCTCGCGTCCGGGTCGACGGACGATCGCCGCGAGGTTGTAGGTTAGTCCCACGAACTGTACGAGCCAGAAGCGGGCCACTTGTTTCGCGGATGGGTTGGGGATGAGGTCACGGAACACATAGTGGTAGTTGAGCACACCTTTTCGTGAGATCTCTCGGGATCCTGCCCGGGATGACGGCGAGCGAAGGTGGATGCAGTGCGCTCGTCCATCCTCCATCAAGCGCCACTTCTTGCCGGCGCGGAGCGCCAGATGGGCGTCCTCGAGGATGCCATAGCCGGTAAAGAAGCGAGAGAAGCGAAGCCCATCTGAGAATACCTGGGCTCTCCAAACGGCGCAGCCGGCTCCCATGAAGTCTATCTCTCGCACTGTATCGTGCGGTGGTTGTAGGTAGCGATTGATGGGGTAACCCGTGGCCCAGTCGAAACGTCCTGGCTCGTAGGTCGAAAAGAGTCGTAGGCGGCGGTTGAGCCGCCATCGAGGTGATAAATCGGGATCCAGGTGCTGGTTGGTTATGTATCCCGCCACGCCGCCAACGTCACTTTCGGAGGGGCGGCTTAGGTACTCTGTTATGAGCGCTAGAAAGTTGGGCTCGAGCCGGATGTCATCATCGATGAACGCGATGTACTCTCCCTTCGCAGCTTCGATGCCCACGTTGCGTTGGACGGCGGTGCCTCCTGATGCGCGGATGTAGCAAAGTTCGAACGGAGTCTCGGCGAGACCCTCGCACACGAGCTGAGTTCTTTGATCCTCGGGATCGGCGCCATCGACCACGATCACCTGTGAAGGCAATCGCGTTTGCGCCGAGAGGTTTTCGACGAGTCCACTGATCTCGTCCGGACGCCCGAGCGTCGGGGTCACGACTGAGATACCGTGTTTCATCGGGAGGAGTCTGTCGCTAGGCGCAGGAGGACTTCGGCGACACGTTCGCCTGCGTTCCCGCGGGGCTTGGACCCAAACATCCCTTCGAGAAACCGCTGCCGTTCTGCGGTTTGGCGGTCTGGTTCGGCCAGGGCCGAATCGACAAAGGAACACAGCTCTTGACTGGATCTGGCGACCATCACCGCCCCACTCTCTGCAACGGGCTCGAAGTGATCGAACTGGATGTGTCGCTCGTAGCCCATGCACCAGGGCAGGTTGGAGCCAGGGGGATCGAAGCCCAGGTTGATGACTGGCTTGTCGAACATCATCAATTCCAGGGAGACGGTAGAGGCAGCGTTGATTCCGACAGCACAGTGTCTCAGGAGGTTGGAGTAGACGAGTAGATCCTCGGGTCTGGGTGTCTGCCACTCGGCATTCCAGAGGACCGGAGGAAAGACCACATCCGGATTCTGCCGAGCAGCCAGATCCTTCATGGCTTCGCTCGTACCCTTGACGTAGGTTCGGACGACCAGCTGAGGGCGCTCGGACTCTGGGATCGTCGAGAGGTGGCGGATGAGCGTTTCTACATGGAGGTGCTCATCATAGAAGTGATTGTCGATTCCTGCCGTCCAAAGGATGAACTTCCGGGCGGGGTCGATGCCGATGCGGGAGGCTAGTTCCTCACGCGAGAGGACGAGGTTCTCTCGTGAGTGGAAGTCGAACTGTGGCGTGCCGGTTACATGCACACGATCCGGGGGGACAAAGGGATAGATCGACAGTAGCTGTGACCGCATGCTCTCCGTCCATACGAGGTAGTGGTCGTAGGGAACGAAGATTCTGCTGCGCGAGGTCAGGTTGTCCCAGGAGAAGATGAATCCAGAGGTGACGATCCCTCGTTGGTGAGCTACTTTGAGGGGAAGCTCACCGGCGAAACCATGGATATGAGAGCCATTGAAGACCAGGTCAGGCTTCAGCTTCGCAAAGAGACCATCCAAGGCTAGCGTGTCCGAGTCTCGAAGGGTCACCCTGTTCTCGAGAGTCGTCAGTGCCCGGAGCGCCGCGTCTGCCGCCAACAGCCGAGCAAGTACCTTCGTGATCCCTCGCCGTGCGATCTTGCCGCCTTCGCGTGCTCTAAGGTCACGCAATTCCCAGTTATTCTGCCCGACCTTGCTCCACAGCCGTCGGTCATGAGCGTTCTCGACCAGCATTCTGATGAGGGCTTGCCGCCGCGATATCGGCTGTTCAGCGAGCGGAATGAACTGCCCGTGGGGTTGTACGAGGTCGACGATCTCCTGGTTGTGAACCACCGAAAGGACGGTGACCGTCGCCTTGGCAGACAGCGTGCGAAGGGTATCGGAATAGATGAAGTTTCGGACCGCTTCGCCACGGGGGAGGACGA
>JAIOJS010000028.1 GCA_019911795.1 Thermoanaerobaculia bacterium
GAGATCGAGCGCATCGTCGAACGCGAATCGGTGGCCGAGATCCTGGTGGGCGAACCCCGTCGCCTCGACGGAACCCGGGGCGACGCCGCGCAGCGTGCCGAGCGCTTCGCCCGCCAGCTAGGCGACTCGACCGGGCGTCCGTGGACCCTCATCGACGAGGCTCTCACCAGCCGAGCCGCCGAGCAGCGACTGCGTGATGCCGGGGTCGATATCAAACGCCATCCGGAACGGGTCGACCAGGTAGCCGCCCAGATCCTGCTCGAGGATCTCATCGCGCAACGCCAGAGGCCTTCATGAAGATCGAACCGCTCGGAGTCCTGAATCCTTGAGAATCTCAGCATGAAGAAGTGGCTCGCCGCGCTCGGCTTCCTTCTCCTGCTGGCGGTGGGAATCGCCGCGGCTGGCTGGTCGTGGTGGCAGCGCGAACTCCACCGACCCTTCAAGGGCTACGCCGGCGAGGTCGAGATCGACATCCCCTCTGGCACCGCGACCGCTGCCATTCTCGACCGTTTGGCCACCCAGGGAATCCTCGACAACGCTGAGCTCACCAGGCTCTACCTCCGCCTCGAGGGAAGTCCCTCGCTTCAGGCTGGCCGCTATCGCTTCGACGAGGCGCTCACTGTGGCCCAAGTGATCGATCGCCTTCATCGCGGCGATGTCGTCCTGCGCCCCGCCATCCTCATCGAGGGACTTACGCTGGAAGAAGCCGCAACCGGACTCGCCGAGCAGGGATTCGGCGATCGTGATCAGTTCCTCCGGTTGTTCCGCGACCCCAGCCTCATCCACGACCTCGACCCCGAGGCGGAGTCCTTGGAGGGCTACATCTATCCGGATACCTACCACTTCCCGCACGGGACCACCGAGGCCAGCGTCGTCGAGTCCCTCGTCGGCACTTTTCTCAGGCGCTACCACGAACAGGTCGAGCCGCTTCTCCCCCCTGGCAGTGGACGCACCGTACGTGAGATCGTAACCCTGGCCAGCGTCGTCGAGAAGGAGGCTCAGCTCGACAGTGAACGAGCCACCATCGCCGGCGTCTACAGTAACCGACTGCGACGGGGCATCGCGCTCTACGCCGATCCCACCGTGATCTACGCACTCAAGTTGGCGGGACGCTGGGACGGCAACATTCGCAAGTCCGACCTCGCCATGGACTCTCCCTACAACACCTATCTCTACCCGGGCCTCCCACCGGGACCGATCTGCTCCGCCGGAGTCCGCAGCCTGGTGGCAGCCGCCCAGCCGGCTGATGTTCCGTACCTATACTTCGTTAGCCGTAACGACGGTAGCCATGTCTTCGCGGCCACCCTGAGCGAACACAATCGTAACGTCGACAAGTGGCAGAAGCAGTACTGGCGTGAGCGCTGGGCCAAGGAGAGAGCCCTCTCGGACGGCGCCGCCAACTAGTTCCGTCTTAGTTCCAAGGTCGGCGGGAGTCCGGGGATCGACACCGGAGGGCCAAGAGTTCCGTACCGCAGATTGACAAACCCGGTGACGCCCCTGCAACTGCACGCCCTTCCGTTGTATGATAACGATCAATATTCTAAGAGGATTGGCCCTCCTCTCAACGAGACATTGCGGCCATCACCGGGGACGAAAGGGAGTTCGATGAACACGCGAGAGCAATTCGGTAACTACCTGCTTCTGAAGAAGCTGGGAGAGGATCCTCTGGGCGAAGCCTTCCGGGCCGGTAAGGTCGGAGGCCATGGAATGGAAGAGGTCGTCCTCCTGCGAGTCTTCAACGGACCTGGAATCGACGGACCCGGCATGTGGCAACGCATCGATGGACGCCAGGCACTGCAGAAGGCACTGACCAGCCCCAACATCGGCAGTGGCGTCGATCTCGGCGCCATCCGCAATATCCCCTACGTCGCCTACGACTACCTCTCGGGAAAGAATCTCGCCAGCCTTTTGGAGCAGGCGAACAAACGAGCCCACCCAATCCCTTCGGATCAGGCGCTGTTGATCACCGAAAGGATCGCTCTGGGACTAGCGGTAGGCTACGAGACTCGCTTCGAATCCGGCCGCGTTCTCCACGGCTGCGTACTCCCCCACTTGGTGATGATCTCCAACGAAGGCGAGACTCGGCTCCTCGGCTTCGAGGTCGCCCCCGGTCTGCGCGAAGCAATCCGACAGAATCCCAATCACGCGCTGGGCCGCTATCTATCGCCGGAAGCTCGGGCCGGCCAGCCGACCGACAAGGCGGACGACGTCTTCTCTCTCGGCGTAATTCTCCTCGAGCTTTTCCTCGGTAAACCCGTTCCCGCCGACGCTGACTATGCCGCACTCATCGCCGGCGCCACAATGCAGCCCGATGGTCAACCGGTTCCGGAAGACTTGAAGCAACTCATGGGTCGCAGCCTCGCGGCGAAGGACCAGCGGATCGCCGACGTCATCCAGTGGCACAAGACCCTGTCGAAGTTGATGTTCGATGGCCAATACAGCCCCACCACCTTCAATCTCGCCTTCTACATGCACAATCTCTTCCGCGACGAAATCGAGAAGGAATCGAAGGAGATCGAGGTCGAGCGGACTATGGAGATCCCGGTCAGCTCGCTGCCCTCGGTGACCGCGGCGACCCAAGCACCCTCCGGATCTGGGCCGGCGGTTGCTCCCCACGGAGACCTTCGGGACTCGACGGGGGTGCGGGAAGATACCGGCGTCATCATGGATCGCTACAGCGACGAAGGACAGAAGTCAGGCCCTAACAAGGCGGTGCTCGGAGCGATTGCCGCCGTGCTGATGGTCGCCATCGGAGCCGTGGCCTACATGATGATGGGACGTGGTGGCGACGAGACGCCTCCCGACCCCATTACCACCACCGCCCCTGAACCTGCTCCGGTGGAGCCAGTCGGCCCCACCCCGGAGGAGCTCGAGGCACAGCAGCTGGCGGAAGCGGCCGCGGCCGCGGAGGAGCAGGCGGCCCTCGAGGCGCAGATCGCTTCCATCGTCGATGCCAAGACGAAAGAACGCGAGGCGGAACTCGAACAGCTGAAGTCAGATCTCGCCGCCGCCAAGCAGCGCGAGAGTGATGCGGCCAAGGAACGCGAGCGCCTCGCCGCCGTTGCGGCACAGCAAGAGCAGGCCGCGGCCGAACAAGCCGCCGCGGAACAGGCTGCAGCAGAGCAGGCAGCGGCGGAACAGGCCGCAGCGAAACAGGCCGCAGCCGAAGAGGCAGCCCGACTCGCCGAAGCCAAGCCGCCCGCCGAGGTGAAGCCCAAAGCCCCAGATGTCAAGACCGGAGACCTCGTCACCCTCGCGCCGGGCGTCGTGCCGCCGAAGTACATCAGCATGCGACAGGTGACCTACCCGGCCATGGCCCGCAGACTCCGCAAGGAGAGCACGGTAACGGTGAGCTGCCTAATCGACGAGGACGGCAACGTCGTCGATACTCGACTCAAGGGGAAGGAGGTCGGGTTCGGCATGGACAGTGAAGCCCTCGCCGCGGCCAAGACTGCTCGCTTCAACCCAGCCACCAAGAATGGCGTCCGCGTCAAGATATGGTGGGATGTGCCGATCAAGTTCCAGCTCTAGGCCAGCGATGAGCGACCACCTTGTTCGGCCAGAAGTGATGGCCAGAACCGATCACCAATCCTGATCCTTCACCAAGCGACGACTCCATGAAGAGACAGGGTATCGAAGCCCTTCTTAGGCGTGCCCTTGCGGACGGCGAGCCGGATCTCGCTCGACGGATCTTCGTCAATCGGGCCCTGCGGATGGAGAACATCCACTGCATCGGCTTCGATCTCGACTGGACACTGGCCCCGTACTACCGGCTACCGGTGCAGGAGCTGATCTTCGAGCTGTCCCTGGAGCGACTTCTCGTCCACCATGATTACTCTTCGTCGAGTCGACGGGCCGAATTCCGTCCCCACTTTCCTCACCGCGGCTTGATCGTCGATCGTCGCGCCGGCACGGTCCTCAAGATGGACCGCCATCGATACGTCGGCCGCGCCTACCTAGGCCGCAACGAACTCGACCGTCCCGAACGCTCACGACTCTACCGTCAAGATCGGCTCGACCTGGGTAGCGACCGCTTCTATTGGGTCGATACCCTGTTCGAACTTCCCGAGGTCAATCTCTTCGCCGAGCTCGTACACCTCGGTCTCGAGGGCAAGATCCAGGTTCCCGAGTACCCTCAGCTCTTTCAAGATGTTCGCGCCGCCGTCGACGGTGTCCATGCCGAGGGACCGCTCAAGGAGATGATCGCCGCCGACCTCCCCCGCTATCTGCCGCAGGATCCCGATATCCAGCTCGCGCTGGAGCGGCTGCGACTTGGCGATCGCAAGCTGATCCTGCTCACCAACTCCGGGTGGACCTACACCGATCGCCTCTGCCGATTTCTCTTTTCCAACAGCGAGAATCCCGAGCGCTGGCCCGAGCTGTTCGACCTTGTCATCGTCACCGCGGGCAAGCCGGATTTCTTCAGAAAGGACCGCCCCTTCGTGACCCTCGACGACCAGGGAGTTCCGGGCGACGAAGTCTCGGTTCCAGCCTGGGGCGGCATCTACGCCCGCGGATCGCAGAGCGGTCTGATGACCCTGCTCGACATGCCAGGCGAAGCCGTGCTCTACGTCGGCGATCACATTTACGGAGACATCGTCTCCAGCAAACTCTCTTCGACCTGGAGAACGGCTCTCATCCTCGACGAGCTCCGGGACGAGCTCAAGGACCAGGAGCGGATCACATCGCAGATTCGCCATCTCGCCGCCCTCAAAGGCGAACTCTCCAGCATGGGCCACCAGATGGACGATCTACGCGACGTCCTCTTCCTGGCCAGCGAGATGGGCGAGGAGTTGCCCGGCGATCTGCAAGTCGGAATCGAAGCTTCGCGTTCGACTCTCGATACGCTGATGACCGACCATCTGGCGCTTCGTCACCGGGCCCGCGAGATCGGAAACGCCAACGACATGACCTACAACCCAACCTGGGGCTCGGTCTTCAAGCAGGGCGCGAGTCAAAGTCTCTTCGGCAGTCAGGTCGACGACTTCGCCTGCCTCTACACCTCCCATGTAAGCAACTTCGCGGACTACGGAGCGCAGCACTACTTTCGGGTCCTCGACGACCCGATGGTTCACGAACGTACCCGTCGCTAGCAAACCAGGCCAGAAGTGGGCACTAGACCAGAATCCCCTGGCCTTCGACCGCTCCAACCACGGCCACGCCCGACAGCGCCGCAATCCGGGTCGCCATTGCCTCGAGTTCCGCTTCCGATCGACCGGGGCGATGGTGTACCGGCACCACCCGCTTCACGCCGCTCTCGCGGGCCACAGAGGCGACCTGCTCGATCGTCGAGTGCCCGTGCCGGGGAGTGCCTGTCGCGACTTCGGCATCCGTAGTCCAGGCCTCGTGGATAAGCGTCGTCGCTCCCCGTGCGAAGGGAGCAGAAGCCTCGTCGGCATCGCAGTCCGTGAAATAGGCCAGTTGTCCGCCGAGCACCATCCCGACCGAGCCTCCCGCATGGGACTGTCGGCGAACGCGGATCGACAGTCCAGCCACCTGTTCGACCTCCTCACCGTAGGGTTCGATGACAACCTCGGCCACCAGCTTGCGCAGGGTCACGGGGAACAGGGGGGGAGCGATGAGCCTTTCTAGCGCACTCGGATCTCCGTCGACAAGGGGAGGCGTCGGAAGGTGAAGGACGACCCGACTCTGGCGACAGACCGCCGGCAGGTAGCTAAGGCCCACCACATGGTCCAGGTGATAGTGGGTCAACAGAATGTGGACCTCCTCCGCCCCAACGAGATGCCTACCGAGCTCCGGCTCGATCAGCCGACTGATTCCAGTACCGGCATCGAGGAGGAGGGGCAGCGGCCCGCCGAGTAGGAGAAAACTCATCGTGTGTCGACTTCCTGAGGGGAAGAAGCCGTTGGTGCCCAAGGGAATCAGTTCGAGTTGCATCGAGGTTTCTTCAGTAGCGCGCCACGTCAGGGTCGACATGGCGACTCCAAGCGTCGATACCGCCCTGCAGACTGGTGGTCGTCGTCAAACCTTCGCTCCGCAGGTATTCGACCGCATGCAACGAACGGATTCCATGATGACAGTAGACGACCACATTTCGATCGCGGGCGATGTCCGCGAGGCGTCCGGGTAGATCACGAAGCGGAATGAGCGAGGCCCCCTCCAAACGGGAGATCTGCCACTCGTGGGGCTCCCGAACGTCGATGAGTTGGAGCGGTGGCCCACCATCCAGCCACTCCGCCAGCTGCTGCACCGAGACCTCGCGGTCCGGCGCGGGGACCTCGCAGGCGTCGACGTACTCCATCAGTTGACGCTCCTCCGGAGGTAGGGAGCAGATCGGGCACTCCGAGGCCTTGCGCAGCTGAAGTTCCCTGAATCGCAGGCTGAGGGCATCGAAGGTAAGGAAGCGGCCGATCATCGGCTCGCCGATTCCGAGTAGGAGCTTGACGACCTCGTTCGCCTGCAGCGAACCGATGATCCCGGGAAGGATGCCGAGCACTCCACCCTCGGCGCAGTTTGGCACCAGGCCGGGAGGCGGTGGTTCCGGAAAGAGGCAGCGGTAGCAGGGCCCATCGCCGGCAGCAAACACCGAGAGCTGGCCCTCGAAGCGGAGAATGGAACCGAAAACGTTGGGACGGCCAAGGATGACGCAGGCATCGTTGACCAGATAGCGGGTGGGAAAGTTGTCCGATCCATCCGCTACCACGTCGTAGGACTCGATCAAGTCGAGGGCGTTCTCGGCCGAGAGTCGCACCGGGTGAGGCACTACTTCAACGTGTGGATTGACCTCAGCGAGGCGCTCTACCGCGACTTCGAGTTTCGGCCGTCCCAGGTCCGACTCGCCGTAGAGGACCTGGCGGTGCAGGTTGGATTCCTCGACCCGGTCGAACTCGACGATGCCGATTCGCCCCACTCCCGCCGCGGCAAGGTAGAGGGCCAAGGGGGTTCCCAGGCCGCCAGCACCGACGAGCAGTACCGAGCTCGCCTTGAGGTGCTCCTGCCCCGCGATGCCGATCTCCGGTAGGTTGAAGTGACGTTGGTAACGCCGCAGCTCAGCCGCCGAAAGGGAGGACTCCGGCGGCGGTGGGT
>JAIOJS010000290.1 GCA_019911795.1 Thermoanaerobaculia bacterium
AGCCAACGTGCTCCGCGCCGAACTGCTGTTGGCCGAGGCCCAGTTAGAGAAGAGCGAGGTGCGGGCACCGTTCTCTGGGACGATCGGGCTGCGGTCGGTCTCTCCCGGGGCGTTCCTGTCCGCCGGCGACATCATCGCAACGCTGCAGGATCTCGATCCAATCAAGTTGGACTTTGCCCTTCCCGAGGCCTACTCCGAGGCGGTCAAGATGGGAGATGTGGTCAGCTTTACGTCCGCGGTGTCGAAGCCGAGCAGACCGCGCAGATCTACGCCGGCAACGCGTCCACCGGTCTCAGGGACGTGGGCGTAACAGAGTCCGGGGCCATCGAAGCTCGAGCCTCGAGTACGTGCCCGAACGCCTCATCCCCTGCCTCCAACGCCCGCCGGTGTTCGCCGACGAAGGAGAGGTGCGTAGCCAGCACGTCTAGGTACAGAGTCGTGACACCCGGTTCCCTCCGTGCCTGGTCCTCGCGATCCAGAAGGTCCAAGACACAGGCATACGCCACTGAAGACCCCGCGGCAAAGGCACTCCGAGTGACTTCCATTGGCCAGGGCGGCTCAACCGGAGGGCCGGTTGGTTGCGCCGTCAAGGTCCCTGATCCAAGGGCTACCAGGGCAGCAAGGAAGAACAAGAGGGTTCGCTCAGGAGTCCTTCCAGGAGTAGTAGTGTCTCGGTGGGCGATCCTCTGGGCCACAGCCATCGCGGAAACGCAGGCAGGCGGTCAGCAGATCGCCAGGGAGGGCTCCTGGTCCTCCCCACTCGAGTTGTTGATCCTAGTGCAGCTACCAGCGTGAAGCGTCACCAGACTCGAAGCCGTCCGAGAAGACATGGTGCGTGGAGAGCAGCCTTGTCACGTAGATTAGATCCGGCCCGCCGCTACTCGGTGTGGCGAGCGCCGCAACCGCAATATTCCCATCGGGGAGCAGGGCGATCTGCGGCTCACCACTGAGAACATGGTTTGGAGGCGCCGGCAACGTCCGCCAGCCGTTGCTCGCGAAGTTTGCATCGTAGTTTCCGTGGCTATCGAGCCGAGCGATGATCGGGGGGTATACCGCAGCGTTCTCTGCCGTCGCCGCCAGCACCAGATAGCCATCGCTCTGGACTCCAATATCGTGCACGATGTCCTCATCGCCACCCCCCATGTTCCAAGCGACGTACTGCTGGCCGGCGACGCCGAACGACGGGTCGGGCGAACCGTCCGATAGCACACGCACGACAAAACCATCCCTGCCGTTGCGATCCGCCCAGCCACCCGCTACCACCCGATTTCCTGGATAGACGGCGACGGTCCGTCCACCGGAATCCCAATCGCCTCCTGCACTCTCAGCCCGTACCCGAACCCAAGCGTCTTCGCCGAAGGAGGTATCCGGCGCGAGGAAGAGCCAGTTCACCGCCGCCAAGCCCAGATCGCGATCTCCGTCACTAAAGATCTCACCGGTGTAGTACCGATTGATCGAGGCGTTGAGCCCCGACATCGAGTACATCTGGGCCACGAGACCCGCGGGAGGATCCTCCACCAGCAGCCCCGAGTCACCAGACGAGTCGATGGTCGTCGACACCACGCCTTCGGCTCCACTGAGGGCGCCGCCGCCCAGTGCCTCGAGGTCATGGCCGAAGTTTGACAGGTCGTTGAGGAGGACGTTCCCTACGTAGATCGGGTAGGTCAACGAGCCTCGGGGAGCGAAGTCGAGGTCTAGTGCACCGGTGAGCGTTAGCCGCAGAATTCCATCAAGTATGTCGCTACCGTCCAGGGTGAAAGCGCCAACGGCGATCGTGCCATTCTGGAGCAGCACCGCAGCCTTTGCGAGGTCACGAGGAGAGGGATCTGTCGGATCAAAGACATGGAGGACTCGCCCAGAGTTGCCAAAGCTCGCATCCAAGCCTCCCCCACTCGTGAGTCTCGCGATGCCAAGCTCCCGAGCTCCCCCCGGGTACTCAACGCTACCGACCAAGACGAGCCGACCGTCGGGCTGAACGAGCAGATCAGCCAGGATGTTGCTCTCGACACCCGTCAAGGAGGCTCCTAGGTCGATGAGAACGTAGCCGTCCGTGCCGAAACTGGTGTCGACTTCGCCATCCGCCTTGCCGTCCATTGGAAACATCAGCAGGCCGACAACTAGCGCAGCGGCCATAGCCTTAGAGTATTCGTTGTTCATGAGGAGTCCTTTCGAGAGTCTTTGATCGCGGTCCATCCCGCTTTGGTATCGTCCTGTAGAACGGAGAACGGGTGGAGATCCGGACACCCGGAATCGGAAGCGCTGGGACTGCCTAGCGGTACGAAGATGGACCCTCAGCGGCCCGGAATCGCTCTGGGCTGAGACGAAGGGCTCCTGGCGTTCCCATCGTGGCTACTGGTTCAGTCGCAGTGCGACCTACCAGGCCAAGTGAAGGCGCAAGACCTTGGTCTTCTGCTGCAGCTCCGCGGCTGGGCGCACGGACCCAAGATTAGATATCTTGAGCAAGATCGAAGAACCGGCGGTCTCCTCAGGTACCATGGCGCCTCTGACTCAAGAGCAGCGGTTGCCTGAGCTAGAAATTCGTTCGAAAAATGAACTGGTTGTTTGCGCCGGAGCCGTCGCCGTTGCGACGAGAGCAGGTTCTGCGGTTCCATGGACGACCAAATTCCTGTCCTGACATCGAGGGAGCTGAAGAAAGTTGATTGATTCCGCATTTTGTCGCGTAATGACCGCCGCCACTCTGAGCTGCTTGCTCTCGACCCCTCTGGTCGCCTCGATCAATGGCGGCAATGACCTTCGCCTCTCCGACATGGGGGGCAGCGGGTCGACTAGCGGTCTGGGCCTAAACGCCTCGGTGGCCTACGGCTCGACTCCGAGAGAGTACTTGATCGTGTGGGAGGGCGCGGAGAGTAGTCCGGCTTCCCAACAGCTCCGCATCTATGGACAGCGAGTGCATGCCGAGACCGGCGCCGAGGTAGGGAACAACGACTTTGTCCTGGCCGAGGTGGCGGGAGGTCCCAACATCAACCTCGACGCTCGTCAGCCGGCGGTCTCCTACAGCCCGACGGTGAACCGCTTCCTGGTCGTGTACACCGCCGACGTCAACACCGGATCGACCGAGATCGACGTCCATGGACGGCTGGTGAATGCGGATGGGACCTTTCTTGGTGCACCGTTCGAAGTGGGCGACTGTGGCGCGCCAGGGAATACCAGCGCCGACGTGGGGGTCACCATCGGCTACCCTCTCGACATCGTCTACAATGCGACCAACGATCAATTTGCAGTCGTCTACCGTTGCGACGATGTCGATGACACGGATTCGGACGGGGACGGTACCCCCGGCGATGTGGCTGCGCCGGTAAATGGCGAGTTCGAGGTTTTCTTCCAGATCGTCAACTCCGATGGCACACTGGCGCTCGACAACGACGTCCAAGTGTCGTTCACCGGTGGCGCCAACGGGACAAACACCGAATTCGATGCCGAGTCCCCCGCTATCGCCTGGAATAGCGACGATAACCAGTATCTCGTCACGTGGGGTGCGGACAACGCGGGGCTAGGCGATGGCAATCGCGAGATCTTCGCCCAGCGCATCTCCGCCGCCGGGGCGCCGGTGGGGAGCACGGTTCAGATTAGCTTCACTGCCCACGGCGGGTCGAAGGACTCCGTGGCTTCCAGTGTGATCTACAACCCGCTCCAAGATGAATACCTGGTGGTGTGGTCGGGGGATGTCCTCGCCGACGGGGACGTGGAGATCTTTGCTCAGCGAGTCAACCGGGACGCCTCTCTCGATGGAGGCAATTTCGCCGTCAGCAGCAACGGAAACACCAGCAACGGAGCCGGCCGCCCGCAGGTCGTCTACAACGATCTCGACGATCAGTACATGGTTTCCTGGCAGGCAGCGGTGAGTCCTGGAGAGCTCGAGATCTTCGTACAACGATTGACCGGCTTGGGCGTGCCCACCGGCACAGATGATCTGCGGGTGAGTGATCTCGGCGCCGAGGGAAATATCAACTTCGACGTGGCTCAGATCCACGACCTGACCTATGCCGGCAGCCCCATCAATGGCTATTTCGCGGTATGGGATGGTGACGACAATCGGGATGGGCAGGTTGAAGACGAGGTGGAGATCTATGGCCAGCAGATCGAACCCGTGCTGGAGGTCACCAAGTCCATTACCTCGTCGACCACCAGCCTTGACGCCGAAGATACCGTGCAGTACACGATAGTCATCCGCCACAGGGAGGCCACCGAGGGTCTCGACACCTACGACGTAAGCCTTCGCGATGCGATCGAACTGGCGGTGACCGACGATATTCCCGATCTCTTCGAGAATGTTCAGTTGGTCAGCGCTGAGATCCTGGATGGCGCCAACACTACCGATGTCTCGGGAAATTTCTCGATCGATGGGACCGGCGACCTTCAGACCGACACCCGAGTCGATCTGGAACTCTTCACCAACGGCGCTGAGCACGAGCGCTTGGAGATCGTGGTTTCGGGACGACTTCGCGACACCGTCTCGCCGGACGATGTCGTTCCCGCCAATACGGTAGACATCGATTGGCGGAACCGGGCGGGGCTGATCCACCCGGAGTACGACGACAGCGCGGCATCCGCCGCCGCTACGATTACCGACCCGTTCGCCGTCTCGAAGTCAGCCAACGTAGGCAGCGCCCCGATCGGGGCCGAGATTACATACGCTCTGAGCGTCACCGTGGTCGAGGGCACCACGAACAGCCTCATCCTGGTCGATAGTTTGCCGGCCAATACCACCTACGTCCCGGCCTCTTTGGTCGTCGCTAACGCGAACGGCATGACCGTCAACGGCCTGAGCGATGGCGGCGGTCCGGTTGGCGGCGTGCTGACCCTCACTGCCACCAGTGTGTTGAATCCCGGCGACGCCGACGCCCCATCCATTGTCGACACGGACACCATGACGCTCGCCTATCGAGTGCGGGTGGACAATGTGCTGGCCAATCAAGACACCACGATGCTTTCGAACGATGTGGACGCCAGCGCCAGTGGAGTCGCCGCCGACAACAACAACACGGCGTTCGTCGGAGTCATCGAACCCGCTCTCCAGTTGAGTAAGACAGCTGATGACGTCACGCCTGTCTACGACCAGACGGTGACCTTTACGGTGGACATCTCCCACGTGATGGGGACCTCGACCGCCGATGCGTTCGACATAGTGATCGTCGATACCCTGCCCGCGGGTCTCTCCTACGTGGTGGCGTCGGTCTCTGGAGCAACCCTGACCAGCCAGGTGGGGCCAGTGCTGACCTTCGATGTCGCAGACCTCACTCTGGGAGACGGCGCCAAGAGCTTCTCCTACCAGGCTCAAGTGGCAAGTGAGGGTGCGGTTGCGGCAGGCGCCATGCTCACCAACAGTCAATCGATGACCTGGACCTCGCTCGACGGGATGAGTGCCAACGAGCGCACGGGTGTCGACGGCCCGGCTGGTCTCAACGACTACGTCACCACCACGTCCGAGACGGTGACGGTCACGGCTCCCGACCTCTCTACCAGCGTGAAGGCGGTAAGCGATGCTGCTACCGGCAACAACGATGGCCAGGCCCAGCCGGGTGAAACCTTGCGCTATGCCATCACCCTGGCCAACACTGGCGATGGTAATGCTACCGGCATAGTCGTGGGTGATGCTCCCCCAGTCAACACGTCGCTGATGGTGGGCTCGGTGACCACGAGCTGTGCCGGTTCCGTGGTAGCTACCGGCAATACCGGCGGCGACACGGCGGTCCAGGTCGATATCGCGAACCTGGCGATGGGCTCCTGCGCGGTCACCTTTGATGTGGCCGTGGACGATCCAGTAGCCCCTGGGGTCACGCAGATCTCGAATGCCGCCACGATCGCCTCGAATGAACTCACCACGGTGACGACCAATACGGTGAATATCCCGGTCGATGCGGCCCCAGTGTTCTCCACCAGCAGCAAGGCAGTGAGCGACGCGATTTCGGGCAACAACGATGGCCAAGCCCAGCCCGGCGAGGTGCTGACCTACAGCATCACAGTAGACAATAGCGGCGACCAGGGGGCCTCGAACGTGGTAATCCTCGACGCCGCCCCGGTCAACACCAGCCTGGGAGTCGGTTCGGTGGGTACCACGTGCGGTGGGGCCAGCATCACGACTGGCAATTCCGGCGGGGATACATCCGTACGAGTGGATGTCTCGACCCTGGCCGGTGCGACTTCCTGCATTGTGACCTTCGCCGTGACAGTAGAGGATCCCTTGGCCAGTGGTGTCACCCAGATCTGCAATACGGCCACCATCGGTTCCGACGAGACCACGCCCGTTCTCACCAACAACGTGTGCATCAACACCGACGGCGCGGCGGATCTCTCCACCAGCAGCAAGGTGGTGAGCGACGCGGTCTCGGGAAATAACGACGGCCAAGCTCAGCCCGGTGAGATGCTCACTTATACCGTGACGGTGGACAATAGCGGCGACCAGGGAGCCTCAAGCGTGGTGGTCCTAGACGCCGCCCCGGTCGATACCAGTCTCGATGTCGGTTCGGTGGGTACCACGTGTAGCGCAGCCACCATCACGGCGGGGAATACCGGCGGCGATACCACCGTGCAGGTGGATATCCCGGCCCTAGCCAGCTCGGCATCCTGCGACGTGACCTTCACCGCGACGGTGGACGATCCGCTGACCGCCGGAGTGACTGAAGTCTGCAATACGGCCACGATCAGTTCCGACGCGACTTCGGCTGTGAACACCAACGAGATCTGCATCAACACCGACGCGGGCGCGGATCTCTCCACCAGCAGTAAGGCGGTGAGCGATGCTATCTCGGGCAACAACGACGGCCAGGCCCAACCCGGTGAGGTGCTGACCTACACCGTGACGCTGGACAACAGCGGCGACCAGGGGGCCGAGAGCGTAGTACTCGTGGACGCCGCCCCGGTCGACACTACTCTCGACATCGGTTCGGTCGGTACGACGTGCGGCGGGGCGTCCATCACGTCGGGCAATACTGGCGGCGATACCACCGTGCAGGTGGATGTTCCGACTCTGGCCGGCGCGGCTCTCTGTACCGTGACCTTCACCGTGACGGTGGACGATCCCCTAACCAGCGGCGTAACTCAGATATGCAATACGGCCACAATCGATTCCGCCGGATCAGCACCCTTCGATACCAATCAGGCCTGTCTGTCCACCAACGGGGCGCCCGATCTCTCATCCAGCACGAAGAGTGTTGCGGATGCCTCCATGGACGGACAGGCTCTCCCGGGAGAGCAGCTGACCTTTACCGTGACCCTGGTGAACTCCGGAGCCCAGGGAGCGGTTGACGCTCAGGTACTCGATGAGGCACCCCTGGGGACGAGTCTCGTCGTAGGCTCGGTGGGCACCACCTGTGGAGGGGGCGTCATCGTTGTCGGCAATACCGCCGGCGATGTCGCCGTTCGGGTCGACATCCCGACTCTGGCCGGCGGCGGTGCCAGCTGCGAGGTGTCCTTTGATG
>JAIOJS010000291.1 GCA_019911795.1 Thermoanaerobaculia bacterium
CTGCTGCACTGTCCGGCGTAGCAAGTATCTATGGGGTTTGCGTTGCCCTCGAGCCCGGCATAGCAGTGGGTGTGAGGGGAGTTGAAGTTGTGACCGACCTCATGAATGGTGCCGAAGATGTCCCACAGCACGGTAGGGTTGCCCGGGTTGAAGTTGGCGTCGATCCCGGCGGTGACGCCGTAGGCCCCGCCATAGTTGTCCGTCGCCGGGGTGAGCCCAGTGCAACCGTTACCGGTGATGTCGGTGTTGAAGGGGCCGCCGCAAAGCACGCCGACCCATGCCACGCCGGAGTTGGTGGGCTTCCCGGAGAGCATGTGGGAGAGGGTCCGGTCGATCCCTACGTTGTTGTCGTTCCAATAGCGTCCGTACTCGAAGAGCATGCAACTCGCGCTGGTCTGGCTGAAGGGATCGGTGCCCATCCAGTAGGAGATCGAGCTGATCAGCAGGGTGGTGTCGATCTCGGCCGAGAAGATTCCCGAGGAGTAGTTGAAGAGACCGGTGATGTAGTTGGTTGCGGTGGTCGTGTTGCCGCCGAAAGCAGCCAAGGCGAGGAACTCATTGTCGGTCTCGATGGCGATACGAGCGGTGTGGGGAGTTCCGAGCACCGCGGATGGCGTCGAAGCGGTGGTTGTACTGCCCGCCAGGCGGTCAAAGGCGTTCGCAAAGGCTTGTTCCGGCCTCGGGTCCGAAAGATCAGCGTTGGCGCAGTCGAACCCGCCGAAGGGGCCGGGGCGGCTGACCTCGTACGCGTCTAGGCCGACCCCTTCCCTGCCGCCGTCTAGGATGATCGAGAAGCCCTCCGAAGTCCGGGCGATGCCGCGCACCTCTCCACTTTCGGTGATGGAGAGGGTGACCAGCCCGCCAGAGGTGTCGTCGGTCCAGCCGCGAAAGAAGGCGGTATCGGGTGGCGAGACGATCTGATCTCCGGATTCGTAGTGGAGAACGATCTGGGCGTCCGGGGTGAAGACCGGAACCCTCTCCAGTTCGACCGCACCGCCCGGCAGTAGGTCGGTGAGTCGAATCCGGTCGCCGGTTGGGGTTGCGCGCAGGTCTGCGGCGACCTCGGCATCGGTCGCACTGAGCATCCTCGCCGGGGCCGGGTTGGATGCCCAGGAGGGTAGAGCCACGGTTAGGAGTACAAGGGTGGAAAGGGCGCGCATGAGGGGACTCCTTGCGATGGCCGCTGAGCAAGCCTAGAGATATCGAGCGAGGCGGAATCTACGGATCTCATTCTAAGGCAGAGGACTTCCGTATCCGGCCAGTCGCCACGAAAACCGTCGGCCTGATGCGCAGACAGCCTGCCGGCGCGCTTGGGGGTTCAGGGATCCGACGGACGCCGGGTCGGAAGCCGTTGCCATCTCACTCCCGTGGCGGTGGAGCCAACCGGAAGGGTGAGGTAGGCGAAGTACTTGTCGTCGCCGGGTAGCTCGATCCGAAGCGCTGGCTGGTCAGCCAGCTCCAACTGAGCGGTTGGGATGCCGAGCCGCGTGACGATTCTGACCTGACCTAGCCGCGGCGCCTCTGGACCAAGCACCGAGAACTCATAGTCGCCGCCGGCCAGGTATTGCTTGAAAACGGCCCACTGTCCTTCATGCTCCCAGCTAATTCCGGCGGGACCCCGCATCGCCTCATCAGCCAATCTTGCGTCTTCGGCGAGGATCTCGACATCGTCGGGGGTGTCCAGCGTCACCGGGTCGACGGCGAAGAGCTTGAGGGTCGGTCCGGCTCGCCACCGGTTCGGCGTCCATTCCTTGACCAGTTGGAGCTGGGCGAACAGTTCGCGATAGCGCTGAGCGAAATGTACGAACTCCTTCTGGTGCAGATTGTGTGGGTTCAGGTAGCGATCGTAGGCCTCGCTGGCGACGAGGACGAAGTCATGCCGTGGTGAACGTAGCTCATCCGGCCAGAGCTTGACCACGAAGCGCGGCTGACGGAAGAAGAGGGGGTACTCGACCACCGGGGTGTAGTGCTCTTTGACGATCAGGCTACCGGGAGGAAGGTTGGCCTGCAGCCAGGTGGCCGCGACCTCTCGAGTGGTGGGGCGGGCGTAGCGGATGAGGTCCGAGGACGCGGTCCATCCAATCGGCAGGAAGGTCGCGAGGAGGAGGGCGGCGGTCGCGGAGTGTCGGGGCCAGCCGGCGGGCCAGCGCCGTCTCGCCAGCTCGATGAGGGCGACGATTCCGCAGCCGAGGGCAGTCGCGATTGCGGGGAGGATCGGCATCAGGTTGCGAGGTAGGGCGATCCGCATGGCGAGGATCAAGGCGGCATAGGCCATGGGAAAGGGCGCGAGCCAGAGGAGGCGTCGGCGCGCGTCCCGGGGTAGAACGATGAGCCCGGCTACCCCGAGCAGGAGGAGCCCAATCCCGAAGCTGTCGCGCAGTCGTTCCCCGTAGTAGAGGAGGTTCGAACCTCGAACCACCCCGGTCCAGCCGGCCTCGGCGTAGAGCCGGGCACCAAAGAGCAGGTCGGGTCCGTCGGGAGCGATCAGCTGGTCCCAGAATGCTACGAGGCTCGGCGTGGCAACGATAAAGGCAGCGAGCGCAGCCCCCGTAGCGATCGGCAATCCGGAGGTGGCTCGGCGACTCTTGGCGACCTCGCGAACCCAGACCGCGAAAATGGCCAACGCGACCAGGCCGGCGGGATACTTGCTGCCGGCGGCGAGTCCCGCCGTGAGCCCCGCAGCGAGCCAGATCTTCCAGACTCCCGCGCGAGGATGGACCAGAAGCTCGGCACAGCAAGCGAGGCAGAGGGTGGCGAAGAAGCCCGCCGGTACGTCCGAGATCGACTGGTGGCCGACCTCGAGCCAGAGCGGGCAAAGGGCAGCCAAGGCGGCTGCGACCAAGCCACTGCGAACACCAGCGATCCGTCGCGCGAGGTGGAAGACCACGGGGGGCGTGGCGACGACGAAGGCGGCGCTCACCTCTCGGGTGACGAGGGCGGCCACTTCGAGTTCACCCCGAACGCCAAAGAGATGCTCGGCCTTCCAGGCCACGATGCCTGGAAACAGGGACGCGACCCAAAGGCCGATCGCGTCCAGGGTGTAGAGGAGGTGGGGATAGATGAACCACGGCCGGAGGAGTCGTCCCTCGTTCATGCGCTGAGCGTTGGCGAGGAAGGTCCCCTCGTCGCCGAAGTAGCGGCCGCCGATCTCATGGCCGAGTCCCACCAGCGCGGTGACCAGCCCGAGAACGAGGATGGCGAACAGCCAGCGCCCTGAGGCACGATCGATCCCTTCGAACTGTCCCTTGATCAGCGCTCGCGCCCAGCGCAGGGTGAGAAGGCCAGCCACTCCACCGGCGAGGAGGACGAGGACTCGCGCCATGGGGACGGGGATCGGATGTTGGAGTGCGGCCGCCAGCCAAGCGCCGAGGATTGCCAGCCCCAAGAGGAGAGTTGGCGCAAAGCGAACCGGCGGCAGTAATCTGCCGAGGCGGGAGGCGAGACGGGACGGCGCGGTCACCAGAGACGCCTAGATGTAGCCGAGGGCCTTCAGAGCGTCGAGGGTCTCCTGGCTGTAGGCATCCACCTCGTCGGGGGAGCGCCGAATCCAATCCTCTCCCTTCATCCACTCTTTGAGGACGCTGCGCAGGCGACGGAACTCAATCGTTTCCGAGCTGAGGACATTCTTGGTCTCGCCGGGATCGGACGCGAGATCGAAGAGCTCCCAGGTGGCTTCCTGCTTGCGCTTGCCGAGATCCATTTCGGGGTGGAAGATCAGCTTCCAGCGCTCGTCTTGAACGCTGCGAAAGTGGGTGGTTGGCGATCCCCCTCCCGCCTCGGCGAAGGCGAGGTGAGGTCCCTCGTCGGCTTGTGTTCCCTCGAGGTCCGGAACCAGGCTCCGACCCTCCAGGCCGGGAATAGGCTCCTGGTCCGGGGCGAGGAGCTCCCACAGGGTGGGGTAGAGATCCACCATCTGGACGGGATGAGAC
>JAIOJS010000292.1 GCA_019911795.1 Thermoanaerobaculia bacterium
GCATCGACGAGTTGAAGCAGATGGAGGATGGCTTACTCAAGTCGGGATCCCTCCCTGGTTAGGCATCGAATTCGGCCTCCGTTGCGTCGTCGAGGAAGCCACCCGAGAGCCATCATGAGGTTCGGGTCCGGCTGTAAGTGACCGGAGGTCCCGTAGGAACAAGAAGGAGAACCAGGGTGAAGAAAAGCAAGAAACAGAAGGATGTCCTCGTAGAGGAAGTAACGAGAGTCGGTTCTTTTTCTCAGATCCGGGATGCGGTGGCCCGTGCGGTCGAAGGGCTTCCCCACGAAGAGCCAGTCGAAGCAGCCAGATCTACCCGCAAACGCCTTCGCAAGTCCGAGGTAAAGAAGGTCGTACTCGGTGCGTTGGAACGGCATTTCGAGAAGGAAGAACTCAAGCCTTACCAGGCCGAGCTCATCAAGCTGATGCAACATATCGACCGGGTTGGAAGAAAGGTCATCGTTCTCTTTGACGGCCGCGATGCCTCAGGAAAGGGGGGCACGATTCGGCGCGTCTCACGGTATCTCAACGAGAAGCACTACCGGGTCGTGTCTCTAGGCAAGCCGACGGTGGAGCAGAAGACCGAGCTTCATATGAAGCGATACATCGAACAGTTCCCCCACGCCGGTGAGCTCGTGCTCTTCGATCGTTCCTGGTACAACCGAGCGATGGTGGAGCCCGTGATGGGCTTTTGCTCCCCCAGGCAGTACCGGGAGTTCATGAAACGAGTCGTCGGTTACGAGGAGCGATTTCTTGCCGACAGCACGACCCATTTGATCAAGCTCTATTTTTCGGTTTCGAAGAAGGAGCAGGCACGGCGTTTCGAACGGAGAAAGAACGATCCCTTGAGGCAATGGAAGCTCAGCGAAGTGGATCTCCAGGCCCAGGCCTTATGGGACGAATTCACCGAGAAGAAATTCCGTCTTCTCCAGAAGACCCATACCGAGAGGACCCCTTGGTACATCATCCGCTCCGACGACAAACGCCTCGCCCGGCTAGAGACCATCAAGCTGATCCTCAATCTCAGCACCTATCGAGGCCGTAGCCGCACTCTTGATTTCACTGTGAACGAGAACATCGTCATTCGCGGTGATCAGGAGCTCGAGAACATGAAGAAGGAGAGGAAGCTTCACGGACGCTTCCTGGCCTGACAACCAGAATCCCGGACGACACTTGGGGCGAGGAGTACGAGCCCAGCGCTCAGATGATCCGTAGCCAGACTTTGCAATCACGGTCGAAGTGAATCACCGTCGGAATGTGCCTGGCACCCATTCCGGCACCCATTGCGCAAGAACCGGTCTTCGAGCCGGTCTTATTCGGACTACACGCGGGAGATCGTCGAATGAACCCTACGGGACCGGTTATTGACGGCGACGGTACAGCGCGGCGAAGTACGGTGGACGGCAACGAGGCGGTCGCCTCGGTGGCTTATCGCACCAACGAGGTGATCGCGATCTATCCCATCACACCAGCTTCGCCGATGGGTGAGTTGGCCGATGCCTGGTCGGCGGCCGGTCGCTCCAATCTGTGGGGCGATGTCCCCGAAGTCGTCGAGATGCAGAGTGAAGCCGGGGCGGCTGGAGTCGTGCACGGGGCACTCCAGGGCGGTTCCCTGGCCACCACCTTTACGGCGTCACAAGGGTTGCTGCTGATGCTTCCCAATATGTACAAGATCGCCGGCGAGTTGACCCCGTTCGTCATGCATGTCGCGGCGCGCACGGTCGCTACGCACGCGCTGTCGATCTTCGCCGACCACTCCGATGTCATGGCAGCGCGAGCCACCGGGTTCGCGCTGCTCGCATCGGGGTCGGTACAGGAAGCCCACGACTTTGCCGTCGTAGCCCAGGCGGCGACCCTGCGCAGCCGGGTTCCCGTCCTACACTTCTTCGACGGCTTCCGAACGTCGCATGAGATCAATACCATCGAGTGGAATTCCGACGATGTGCTGTCGGCGATGCTCGACGAGAAGGCGATCGCGGAGCACCGGGGGCGCGGCCTGACGCCCGATGCCCCGGTGTTACGCGGCACGGCACAGAACCCAGATACCTTCTTTCAGGCCCGAGAGGCCTGCAATCCGTTCTATGAGGCCTGCCCCGGAATACTGCAGCAGTCCTTCGATCGCTTCGCCCAATTGACCGGACGGTCCTATCACCTGTTCGACTACTTCGGTCATCCCGAGGCCGAACGGGTGGTTCTCCTGATGGGGTCCGGGGCGGAGACCGTCCACGAGGTCGTCGAGGCGATGAACGAGAGCGGCAAGCGGGTGGGGGTGCTTCGTGTACGCCTCTTTCGTCCTTTCGCGGTGGCCGATTTCGTGCGGGCCCTCCCTCCCACGGTACGTCGCGTCGCCGTTCTCGATCGCACCAAAGAGCCGGGCGCCGTCGGGGATCCTCTCTACCTGGAAGTCGTCGCGGCACTATGGGAGTCGCAAGGTAGCGAGGACCGAGCCCATTGGACCACATTGCCGGAGGTGGTGGCCGGGCGCTACGGACTGTCTTCGAAGGAGCTGCATCCAGGGTCGGTGCGGGCGGTCTTCGCCGAGTTGGCGGCCGAGGCCGCTCGTCGACACTTCACGATCGGCATCGTCGACGATGTCGGCCATGGCTCTCTATTGATAGACGAGACGCTGGCCCAGATCGAGCCGGCCGGTCGAACTCGTGCCATCTTCTTCGGTCTGGGCTCGGATGGGACGGTCAGTGCCAACAAGAGCACGATCAAGATCATCGGCGAGCGGACCGGTCAGGCCGCACAGGGCTACTTCGTGTACGACTCGAAGAAGGCGGGCTCGGTGACGATTTCACACCTCCGCTTCGGGCGAGGGCCGATCCGATCGACGTACTTGATCCAGCGGGCCGACTTTGTTGCCTGCCACCAGATGCAGCTCTTGGACCGCCTCGAGATCTTGGAGCTCGCCGCCCCGGGGGCCACCGTTCTGCTCAACGCGCCCTACCATCCCGATGAGGTCTGGGATCGACTGCCGCGAGAAGTGCAGCAGCAGATACTCGATAAGAGCCTGGAGATCTACTCTGTGGACGCCAGGGCCCTCGCCACCGAGGTCGGGCTCGGTGGGCGCATCAACACCATCATGCAGAGCTGCTTCTTCGCCCTGACGGACCTCCTGCCACGGGAGGAGGCGCTCGAGGCGATGCGCGAAGGCATCCGAGACACCTACGGCAAGAGAGGGTCCGCCCTGGTCGAACGCAACTTCAAGGCGATCGAGCTGGCGGTCGAGCGGCTGGAACGAGTCGTGGTTCCGGAGAAGGTCTCCAGTTCCCGCCAGCGGCCACCACTGGTCAGTCCCGAGGCGCCGGAGTTCGTGCAGCGGGTGACCGCGGTGATGCTGGCTGGCAAGGGGGACCGGTTGCCGGTCAGTGCCTTCCCCGTCGACGGAACCTGGCCGACGGGTACGGCTCGCTGGGAGAAGCGGGCCATTGCCGCGGCGATACCGATCTGGGATTCGGAAGTCTGTATCCAGTGCAATCAGTGTGTCCTGGCATGCCCCCATGCCGCAATCCGGGCCAAGGTCTACGCTTCGGAGGAGTTGGCTTCGGCTCCCGAAGGCTTCGTCTCGACCCCTTATAGAGCTCCGGATCTGAGGGGGCGCATCTACACGTTGCAAGTGGCGCCCGAGGACTGTACCGGCTGCCATCTCTGCGTCGAAGTGTGCCCGGCCAAGGATCGTCAGAACCCCCGTCGCAAAGCGATCAACATGGAACCCGCCGTGGAACACCGCGATCGAGAACGAATCCACTTTGACTTCTTTTTGCAGTTGCCCGAACTCCATCAGAGCGAGTTGCGACGTATCGATGCCAAGGGCTCGCAGTTTCTCCAGCCCCTGATGGAGTTCTCTGGCGCTTGCGCGGGCTGTGGCGAAACGCCCTATATCAAGCTGCTCACTCAGCTCTTTGGTGACCGCTTGTTGATTGCCAATGCCACAGGTTGCTCGTCGATCTACGGCGGCAATCTCCCGACCACCCCGTACACGACCAATCTCGAGGGCCGGGGGCCGGCCTGGTCGAACTCGCTGTTTGAAGACAATGCCGAGTTCGGACTGGGTTTGCGGCTCTCGACCGACAGCAACCAGAGGATGGCCCGGCGGCTACTGAAACAGCTGGCTGGATCGGTGGGGGAGGAGCTCGCGGCCGAGATTCTCGGGGCCGACGCGCGAGATCCGAGTGGAGTCGAAGCGCAACGGGAGCGGGTCGCGCGGCTGCGCCAAGCGCTCGACGGTGTGGGCGGCCTCGATGCCGACAGGCTGCGCCAACTGGCCGACGATCTGGTGGACCGCAGTGTTTGGTTGGTCGGCGGGGACGGTTGGGCTTACGACATCGGCTTCGGCGGTCTCGATCACGTGCTCTCCCAACGCCACAACGTGAACATTCTGGTACTCGACACCCAGGTCTATTCGAACACCGGAGGGCAGAAATCGAAGGCGACCCCGCTAGGGGCGGCGGCCAAGTTCGCTAGTGCCGGCAAAGACATTCCTCGCAAGGACCTGGGGCTGGAGGCGATGAGCTACGGGCATGCCTATGTAGCCCAGATCGCCTTTGGAGCCAAGATGAACCACACCGTCGAGGTGTTGCGCGAGGCCGAGGCGTTTCCCGGACCGTCCCTAGTGATCGCGTTCAGTCCGTGCATCGCTCACGGCTACGACCTCTCCCTGGGGGCGGTCGAGCAGCAACGGATGGTCGATTCGGGCCTCTGGCCGCTCTTTCGCTTCGACCCTCGGCGCGCCGAGGAGGGGCAGCCACCCTTCCGCCTCGACTGCAAGCCACCGAGTGTCGGTGTTGGCTCCATTTTCGACAATGAAACTCGCTTTCGAATCGTTGAGCGTAGCGATCCCGATCGTTTCCGTGAACTCTCCGCCCGCGCCCAGAAGGATGTCGAGCGACGTTTCCGCGTCTATCAACAGCGCGCTGGAATCACTACCGAGGAAGAACCGTCATGAGCTTTCCCGACCTGACGACCGACTACCTGGGCCTGAAGCTGGCGCACCCCTTCATGCCTGGGGCGTCGCCGCTCGCCGAGGACTTGGATTCGGTACGCCGGCTCGAGGATGCCGGGGCCGCGGCCATCGTGCTGAATTCGCTCTTCGAGGAGCGGATCCTGCAGGAGCAGGAGGCGACGCACCGGGCGATGGATCTGCCCGCCCAGTCGTTTGCCGAGGCGTTATCGTATTTCCCCGACCCGCTGGGGTTCGAACTGGGAGCCGAACACTACCTGGAGCAGATTCGCCGCATTCGCGCCGCGGTCGCGGTGCCGGTCATCGCCTCATTGAACGGCACCTCCGAGGGTGAGTGGCTCGACGTCGCGACCTCCTTCGAAGAAGCGGGAGCGACGGCCATCGAGCTCAACGTCTATGAGCTCTCTACCCGGCCCAACGAGTCGGCGTCAGCCATCGAAGATCGCCTAGTGGATCTGGTCCGGCATCTCCGTCGGCTCGTCGACATACCGCTGGCCATCAAGCTGTCGCCGTTCTACACGGCACCGGTTCACCTGGCCCGTCGGTTGATCGAGGCGGGAGCGGATGGGCTCGTGCTGTTCAATCGCTTTTATCAACCGGATATCGACCCGGAGGCGCTGGAAGTCGAGCCCTCGCTCCGACTCTCCGACTCATCGGAGCTGCTCCTTCGGATTCGCTGGTTGGCGGTGCTCTCCGGCCAGATCGAGGCTTCGTTTGCGGTGACCGGAGGGGTTCATTCTGCGGTCGACGCGATCAAGGCCCTGATGGCCGGCGCAGATGCGGTTCAGGTTGTTTCCCTGCTTCTGCGGCATGGCCCCGAGCGATTGACCCAGTTGCGAGCCGAGGTGGCCACCTGGCTGGAGGAGCATGAGTATGGGGCTCTCTCCGAGCTGAAGGGCAGTATGAACCACTCTCGGTGCCCGGATCCCGGAGCCTTCGAGCGAGCCAACTATCTGCGGATTCTCCGTGGGTATCGAACGCAACCCTGAGTCGCCGAGTACTACGCCCGTCGGTCCGGCGAGAAGCCAGGCAAGTGGAACTTCCCCAAGGAAGAGAGTCTGGTGCTGTATCGTCCGCAAGCGCGCTGAGTACCCTGGGCACGTCTGGGCCTACGACTTCCTGACCGACCGAACCGAGGATGGCAGACGGCTAAAGGTCCTGGGGGTTCCCGATGAGTACACCCGGGAGTGCCTGGCATTGGCAGTGGGGAGGAACTTCCTTAGCCAGGACGTCCTGAAAGTACTCGAGGAACTCGTGACAAGACACGGACGCCCCGAGCACATGAGATCCGACAACGGCCCCGAGTTCATTGCCCCGGGAATCTCCTGGCACCTATTACCACCTCCGTCCAAGCCTACAGGGTGATCCACATCCGGGAACCCATCCCTCCTGGATTTGCTCGGGACCTTGTGCCTCATGAGAACTGGGCCAATCAGCGGGGAAAGGTCACCCCATCGATACCAACTTCAAGATCTTGGAGAATTGTTCCTCTGTTCTTTGCGTCCAGTCCATGTAGGATTCGAAGATAGGACTGTCTCCTGGGTTTTTGCAAAGGGTGAGTATGGAACTGTTGGCCTTGATTGAAATTCACTGCTGGTGCTCGACTAGACTAGCAGCTAGTCGGCTCACAGTGCCGTGCGCACCGCCGGCGTCGTTGTGATGAGCAAGTCGGGGAATCACAAACCCTTCTTTTCCCGAAGGCTGGTTCCTTGCGCACCCGACGGGACCCTCTCCGAATTCACCTTGCGACGCAAGGTCAGGCTGGATCGAGGTGGTCTGCATCTTGGCAAGATCCTCGTTGATCCGGCCTATTTGGAGGAGTTCTTCTCCTACGGCCCGATCTTGAAGGTCCGATACCTCACTGTGTCGGGCCAGAGTGTGGAGGAGTCACTCCGCAATACGAGGTTCCGATCGAGGAGGGCAGAGGCCGAGCTGGCCGACGCTGTCGCCACCGCGAAGGCCTCCTGGGGCAATCGGCTAGGCTCAGCTGTATTGGAGCAGCAGCCTGCGGTCCCATCGACGATCTACCCGTCGTTCGGTGAAACAACAGGGGCCTTGAACGGGAGGGTCCGAGTCCAGTTATCCTCGGCGAAGGTCGCTTTTCCACCGCTCTGCCCGGTCTGCTGTGGAACAGCCTCGCACGTTTCGATTCTCCAAGTCTCGGCCGGACCCAGCGAGCGAGGAATGTGGTTGGTGCCGGTCTGCGAAAGACATGAGGTCGCTGATTCGATCCGGCTCGAGAAGTGGAGGGCGAATGCGACCGAGCTAGCCTTCTCGTTTAGCCAGAGTGACTACGCCCGGCACTTTTCTTGGGCGAATGAGAACAACGATAGCGGGGGAAGGGAGATGCCGTCTGGCCGGCGTTTCATCGTGTACTCCTACGTGTTCTCAGCTGTCTACTTCAGTGCTTCGCTCCGCTCGCGCGTCTTCGCCATCGGAGAAGTCGATAGTAGGGTCGTGCCTGGGATCCGATACAGCCTTCTTACATTCATTACCGGCTGGTGGGCCGTAGCTGGCATCTTCCTTTCGATCGACGCGCTTGCCCAGAACTTCCGCGGCGGAACCGACGTCACAGATCTCGCGAGGCGAGCGTTCGAGGGTGTGCCGGTGTCCGCCTACGGCGTCAAGTAGTTACGGGTCCTCGGCGTTTGGTGCTCTAGTGGGAGCCATTGAGGAGGGTAGTAAGAACAATCAAGAAGACATGGGCAGCGATAGGTGCCCAGGCTGGAACACGATGACAGCTTTCGGCCAGCAGATACCCGGTGCTCGCCCCAACAACTGCCCACTCGACGGCCGAGAGCAGAAGCGAGGAGTTTTGGAGAAGACTCAGGAGCGGGAAGAACCAGACCAATACCGATAGGTTCCCGTGGCCTCCGGCAGTGGCACCAACCGAAATCGCGAAGCCAATTCCAAAAACTCCCAAGCCAAGCGCACCTCCGATGAGGGCAATCAACCAAGGGTTTTCTGGCTCGAGCCAGCTCTCCATCATGTCTGTGCTTGGAATGAGAAGCGACCGAAATGAACTACTAGTTCCGCACCTGACGTAAAGAGAATCCTGTGCTCTAGCTGACCTTCGCTTACCAGGTCGAATTCGTCGTAGCCAATCTGGCCCAAGGAACCCTCGGTCGGCCATTCGATCTCGGGCTCCTCAGCCTGTCGCGGTACCAGTTCCAATCGGGCAACCTCGGAATACTCGATTTCATAGACTAGCGAGGCCTCGAGCCTGCCGTCGAAACCAAGCACAGATAGCTTTGCGACTTGGCTATCAACGTCGAGTGACAGCCCAGACACGACACCGTCGTGAAGCGTGAATTCTTTTCCGAGTAGACGTCTTACCTCGGTCGGCAGGTACTTCTCGATGGCGTCAATGTGCTTCCAGTACTCGTCGATCGGCTCAACGTCGTCGACGTCGCCTGAGTGCCACCAATCGTATGACATGAATCTCATCGGGGCACTCTAGCGTTTTTTCGCACCGGAATTTTGGTCCGTGTCAACCATTCGGCTGAGACTTCTTCAGCGGATCCGGAAGACGCAGGACCCGTCGTTCAGACGCAAACTGCTTCTTGGTTCCATCAATCCAGCGATCGAGAAGCTCACGTGTGTAGATGTTGCGGGCAAGCGATGGCAAGTGTTCTTGGCTCAGTGGAAGGGAGGCCCAATAGAGCTTGGAGCCGCGATCGTAGACGACAATTGAGACCTCCTGAGTCCGACTGTCTTGGAGGAATTCGACGGACGAGGAACCGAACTCCTCGCGGAGCTGCCTGAGGATCCATTCGACGTTATGACGATCTCCGAGATGGGCGCCTCTGGGAGTGAGCAATACTCTCGCGGGATCTGCGTGCGGCCCTGAAACCTGTGGATAGATGAAGAGTGCCGCCAAATCGAGAGTCAGCAACTCCTGAGCTCTCTGGTAGTTGATTCTGGGACAGGGGAGATCGTCACCGGAGCAGAAGAGGAGTTCCCGTCGTTCCAAGCGTTCAGGCTCAGGAAAGCAGAGCCGCCCATCGTCGACGGACCTACGGTACTCGGGCAATCGAGCAATTGCGTAGACATTGTCGTGGAAGAATGCACGCGAAAGGCGGTTTCGTCCATGGATTGTGAGCGCCCGGTTGCCTAGGGACCATTCGCTCGAAGCGTAGATCTCGTCTAGCCCGCGATCGATCTGAAGGAGGCAGTCGTCATAGGTTGTGAGGTCTTCCCGACCAAAAGTCCAATACTTCCGCTCTTGCAGAACCCTCGCTTGTCCGCTGGGGTACCGCCGTTCGAAGTGGTGTTGGGCATACTCAAGAAAGTCGTCGGAAACGTAGGTCTGGGTCAGTAGATCGTGGTCAAGGCAGGTGTGGTACAGCTTCGGGAAATCGTGGCATCTAAGAGTGGCTGCCGGAACTAAGCCGCCCCGAAGCTCTGCCAGGGCAGCCTTCAGGCTGTACTCGAGCGCATAGGCGAGCGCTGAGGGGGCCGTGTGAGAGCTTCCATCGAAAGTGAGCAAACGTCCAGAAACGTAGGAATCGAACCGGAGAGCCTGCCAGTCGCGCCGGCCCGCCTCGGCCTTTAGCTTCCTCAGGTACTCCTTGTATGGCGGTCGTCTCTTCAATGTCTCGAACGAGACTTGTTCGCCTTTGCTGTGGAGGCGCCGGCCCGCCCGGGTGATTCGCCAGATGCCTGGCCCTTCAGAGGCCAACAGGCCACTCTCCCTAAGGGCGATTGTTGCCCTCACTACCGCCTGGCCGGTCTCACTTAGCAGGCTTGGTACACCGCGATGGGCGGCGGGCCAGGTGGTCGACGCCTCCAGGTTGAGCAAGCCTTCCTGCGCAAGTTGTTTCATTATCTCGTCAACAGGAATCGGTCCCCGCTCGGCGACGATACCAAGCGTCGGACTGAGGAACTCTTCTTCGCCGCTGCTTCGAATAGTGATGGTAACCACCGTCCAATGCTATCGTCAATCTCACCCTCAGAAGAAGCCGGCTGGTCGATATGGGGTGATGCCAACACGGGTCATGGTTGACCTACTCATCCCATCTGGCAGTGAGAGGGCTAGAAGAGAGAGACAGACGGCTAGCATGGAAACCAGGGGGTTACCTCACTCGGTGGTTGACACCCGTTCTTGGAAATCTTGGCGGCAGTAGAGCGCTTACCTGCCTGGAGCGAACAGGGTCAGAACCCGCGAACTCGAGCTACGAGCGCAACCCATCCAATGCCCACTGGTAGTCCAC
>JAIOJS010000029.1 GCA_019911795.1 Thermoanaerobaculia bacterium
CACTGTCATGCGCAAACGGTAGGGCCGGAGGTAGCCCATCAGTCGCTGCATCAGCCGCGAGTCGTAGGTTCGACCCAGCGCCTCCTCTTCGTGAAGGCTCGGAGACTCGCTCACGTCGCCTTCTCGAAGTCGGGCCGAAGCAGACTCCACACTCGCAACAATCTCCCCTCATGCATCCGGACATTGTAGCCTTCGCAGGCACCGTAGTCGCTCCCACCGGAAGCCCCTTCGAAGATACTGATACGACATGACACGGAGCGATCGATCGACAGTAGATCCTGTCCGTGGCATGATCGTGATAGACTTGTCGGTGACAAAAAACGTCGCAAAATTGAGCCGGAACTAGAGTAGGAATTAGAGGAGTTAGCCATGCCGCCCACTCTCAACGAGCTTTTGAAGGGGATGGTCGAACAGGGAGCGTCGGATCTCCACATCACCACCAACTCCCCTCCGCAGATCCGCATCGACGGGAAGCTCAAGCCCCTCGACTACTCCCCCCTCTCTCCGAGTGAGACGAAGCAGATCGCCTATTCGATCCTGACCGACAATCAGAAGCATCGCCTGGAGGAACAGCTCGAAATCGACTTCTCCTTCGGTATCAAGGGACTGGCTCGATTCCGCGCCAATGTGTATCACCAACGTGGCGCCATCGGAGCCGCCTTCCGTCAGATTCCTTATGAGATCAAGACCTTCCGCGAGCTCGGCCTACCCACCATCGTGGAGAAGATCGCGGAGAAGCCACGGGGCCTGGTGTTGGTAACGGGACCGACCGGATCCGGCAAGTCGACCACCCTGGCCGCCATGATCGACAAGGTGAATCGTGAGCGAGCCGAGCACATCATCACCATCGAAGATCCCGTCGAGTACCTGCATAGCCACAAGAAGTGTCTGGTCAACCAGCGTGAACTCCACGCCGACACTCATAGCTTTTCAAACGCCCTGCGGTCCGCCTTGCGTCAGGACCCCGACGTCGTTCTCATCGGTGAGATGCGCGACTTCGAGACGGTCGAATCAGCCCTCCGAATCGCAGAAACGGGACACCTGACCTTCGCCACCCTGCACACCAACTCCGCCGCCCAGACCATCAACCGTATCGTGGACATCTTCCCGGCTCACCAGCAGTCGCAAATCCGTGTCCAGCTCTCGTTCGTCTTGGAGGGGATTCTCTGTCAGTCTCTGCTACCCCGCGCGAGTGGACGAGGTCGGTGCATGGCGATGGAGATCATGATTCCGAATCCGGCCATCCGCAACTTGATCCGCGAGGATAAGATCCATCAGATCTACGGAATGATGCAAACGGGACAGGGAAAGCACGGGATGCAGACGTTCAATCAGTCGCTTGCCGCCTTGTACTTCAAGCGGATGATCAGCCTTCAGGTGGCGATGGCCCGCTCCTCGATGCAGGATGAACTCGAAGACATCATCAGTCGAGGACCAGGGGCGGTCGGCCTCACCGTCCCCACCGATGGCCAAACGCCTCAACGCGCCCGGAGTTGATGTTTCGAATCGACAGTCTGGATTCGGAAATCGAGGACAGAATCAAGCCGCCCCAGCAGCAATACGGACTCAGAATCAACATCAGTGATTTCGACTTCAGGACCATGACTCGAACTCGACGACCACTCGAAGAGGAGAGATAGCGGATGCCGAATTTTGTTTGGAAAGGGAAAACCCGCACCGGAGCCGTTCAAGACGGCATGCTCATTGCGGATACCAAAGCGTCGGCCGAAGCAGTTCTGCGACGACAGAACATCCAGATCACCAGTCTGCGGGAGAAGGGCAAGGAGATCGCCATCCTCCCCAAGCTGCCGCAGGGAGTCTCCGAGAAGCGGGTAGCCATCTTCACCCGGCAGTTCTCGGTGATGCTCGACGCCGGTTTGCCCCTCGTTCAGTGTCTCGAGATCCTAGGATCCCAGGAGGAGCACCGGACGTTCCGCGAGATTATCCTCAAGGTTCGCAGTGACGTCGAGCAGGGCGCCTCGCTCGCCGATGCGATGCGCAAACACCCGAAGGCATTCGACAATCTCTTCGTCAACATGATCGCCGCCGGTGAAGCCGGAGGTATCCTCGACATCATCCTGCAGCGCCTCTCGACGTACATCGAGAAGAACGTGAAGCTCAAGAGCCAGGTCAAGTCGGCCTTGATCTACCCGGTGGCGGTGATCACCATCGCGATCTTCGTGGTCTGGATCATCTTGTGGAAGGTCATCCCGGTCTTTGCCCAGATGTTTGCGGGACTGGGCGGCGAAATGCCTCTACCCACGCGGATCGTGATCGCGGCATCGAACTTCCTGGGCCGCTACTCCCTCATCGCAATTCCAGCCATGATCTTGGGAGTCTTCGCCTTCCTCCGCGCCTACAAGACGAGCGACAAGGTTCGGTACTACACCGACGCCACGCTCCTAAAGATCCCCATCATCGGGATGCTGCTGCGAAAGATCGCCATCGCTCGCTTCTGCCGTACTCTCTCTACCCTCACCTCATCCGGTGTACCGATTCTCGAAGGCCTCGAGATCACCGCGAAGACGTCGGGTAACGCCATCGTCGAAGAGGCGATCATGGCAGTCCGCAAGGCGGTCGAGGAAGGTAAGACGATCTCCGAGCCGCTGGGTCAGACCAAGGTGTTCCCACCGATGGTGGTCCAGATGATCGCGGTCGGTGAGCAGACCGGTGCGCTCGACCAGATGCTGTCGAAGATCGCTGACTTCTACGAAGACGAAGTCGACACCGCGGTCGCCGGCCTGATGAAGCTCATCGAACCGATCTTGATCACCGTCCTCGGTGGCATCATCGGTTTCATCGTCGCCGCGATGTACCTTCCGATGTACGCAATCCTGCAGCACATCGGATGACGGACAGGCATCGGAGGGAGTCTTCCGGTGCCATCACTCCACCATGGCCACCCTGAACTCACCCCGAGCTGCCGGCGGCGCGGGCGAGTCCGAGGGTGGCCTGTCACCCTCCGGACCTCGCAGCGAAGGTTTCCAGCTCTTCCATCGTCCGCTCCTTCCGCCCTCCGGAGCGCACGATCGGCCTCTGTTGCGCCGTCAACTCCGCTGGCTGATCGGCCTCCGGGTACTGGTCATCACCAGTGTCCTCGGGGTCTACCTCCTTCTCAGTCTGCTCCCGGATCAACCGCTCGGCAAGTTGCGATGGGACTTTCTGGTCGTCGTAGCCGCGGCCGCCTACGGAGCCTCCCTCGCCTATCTGCTCCTCCTCAACGTGTCCGACCGTCACGTCGGTCTCCTCGCCCACTTCCAGTTCCTCGGCGACATCGCCCTCATCACCTCGCTGGTCTACTACTTCGGCGGGGTGACCAGTCCCTTCTCCATGCTGTATCTGATCGTGATCAGTATCAGCGCGGTATTGCTCCGGCGCCGGGCCGCCATCCTGGTCGCCAACATCGCCTATCTGGCCTATGCCGGGACTCTGCTCGGGTTCTACTTCAATTGGTTCACGTCACCGCATCCTTCACCGGACCCGGTCACGGCCTGGCGACTGGCCTACGCTCTCGGCACTCATCTCCTCGGCTTCTACGGAGTCGCCATCCTGACGTCGTACCTGGCCGGCACGGTCACCGAAGCCGAGCGAGAACTGGAGGAGAAGAGCGAGAATCTCGCCGAGTTGCGGATCGTCTACCGGGATGTCATCCAGTCGATCTCGAGTGGACTCATCACCACGGACTTGGCGGGAGCGATCACGAGTGTGAATCGCATCGGCGAACAACTACTGCATGTTGGAGAGGGTGAGTTGCTCGGACATCCCATTCATCGCACCGGACTGTTCTCCCACCCAGCGTGGCTCAACCAGACGCGCGAGTGCCACGGCGGCGAGCGTCTACGCCGCGAAACCGAGATCCAGCTTCCGAACAAAAGCAGCGGCGAGTTTCTAGCCGACGCAGCGAGTCTCATTCATATCGGCTACTCCCTGACTCCCCTGAACGACGCCCAGGGTGGACGCACCGGCTACATCATCGTGTTCCAAGACCTCACCGAGTGGCGCCATCTTCAGGAGGAACTCCGACTGAAAGACCGCATGGCAGCCGTGGGGCAGATGGCCGCCGGCCTCGCCCACGAGATCGGCAACCCACTGGCTGCGATCTCCGGCTCGGTTCAGATGCTGGCACCGGCGGTCGGCGGCGACCCGCAGCAGGTGAAGCTGGTGGGAATCCTCACCCGCGAGAGTCAGCGACTGGACCGGACCGTCAAGAGCTTTCTCCAGTTTGCCCGGCCCACGGAACGGTCCAATACCCGCTTCGACATCGCCGGGCTCTTGAGCGAACATGTCGAACTCCTCCACCACAGCCCCGAACTGTCGACGACTCATCGGGTCGAGCTCGAGCTCGATCCCCCGTCGGCGATGGTCATGGCCGACGCCGACCAGATCAGCCAGATCTTTTGGAATCTGGTACGCAACGCACTGCGCGCCATGCCGGAAGGAGGGACCTTGAGAATACGTGGCCATGTCGACCAAGGAATTTATCGACTTCGAGTCACGGACACCGGACGGGGGATGGGAGAAGAGGAGCGCTCGCGCCTCTTTCAACCCTTCAAGTCCCTCTTTGACGGCGGCAGCGGCATCGGCATGGCCATCGTCTACCGCATCATCGAAGAACATGGCGGCAACCTGAACGTCGACAGCTTTCCAGGAATGGGAACGACGATTACCGTCGAACTCCCCATCGCCAAGGTCGCGACACCGACCTTCGAGGTCGTTTCTTGAGTCAGGTCCTGATCATCGACGACGAGGCTAGCCTGGTCGAGTTCCTGTCGCTGCTCATGACCCAGGAGGGGCACACCGTGGCCACGGCCGGGTCGGTCGGCGAAGCGCGAGAAACGCTAGCAGAACATAGCTTCGACCTCGTCATGTGCGACATCTACATGCCCGATGGTAGCGGGATGGAACTCCTCGTCGATATCCGCGGAATGCATCCCGAGACATCGGTGATCATGATGACGGCGTACTCGTCGACAAAGTCCGCTATCGAAGCGATGCGGCTGGGCGCCTACGACTACGTCAACAAACCCTTCGACGTCGAAGAGGTCAAGGTCCTGGTCCAGAAGGCACTCGAGAAGACGCAGTTGGTGGTCGAGAACGTCTATCTCCGCAAGGAGCTGGAACAGAAGTACACCTTCAACAACATCATCGGCAAGAGCCGACGGATGCAGGAGATCTTCGGGCTCGTCGAGCGCGTCGCTCGAACCTCCTCGACAGTGCTGGTCCACGGCGAGAGCGGTACGGGTAAGGAGCTGATCGCCCGGGCCATCCACTTCGCCAGTTCGCGAAGCAAGCAGCGTTTCCTATCGATCAACTGCGGCGCGATGCCCGAGAACCTCCTCGAGAGTGAGCTGTTCGGGCACGAGAAGGGATCGTTTACCGGAGCGATCAAGGAAAAGAAGGGCCTGTTTCAGGAAGCGGACGAGGGCACTCTCTTCCTCGACGAGATCGGCGACATGACCCCTCCGATGCAGGTCAAGCTCCTCCGTGTCCTGCAGAACAAGACCCTCCGCAAGGTCGGGGGTACTCACGAAGTTTCGGTCGACGTGCGAATCATCGCGGCCACCAACCGCAACCTGGAGAAACTGGTACGAGACGGTACCTTCCGCGAGGATCTCTTTTACCGCATCCACGTCATTCCGATTCACCTGCCTCCGCTGCGCGAGCGGCGCGACGACATCCCTCTTCTCACCGACTACTTCATCCATCATTTCAGTCACGAGAGTGGCCTCGAGGCCAAGACGATGACGGCGGAAGCCATGAGAGTCCTCGAACGGTACTCGTGGCCTGGCAATGTCCGAGAGCTCGAAAACCTGGTCGAGAGGACGCTGGCTCTGTGCTCCGGCGACACGATCTCCACCAAGGACCTGCCCGTGCAGCTCACCCACCCTTCAATCTCCATGGAGAACCCGGCCTACCTTCCCGACGAGGGGCTCGATCTCGAGGGCCACCTCGACCAGATCCGCGCCGACCTCATGGCCCAAGCGCTCGAGCGGGAGGAGGGTGTTCAGACGCGCGCGGCCGAACTCCTCAGGATGTCATTTCGCTCGTTTCGATACTACGCGAAGAAGGTTGGGATCCTCGGCGGAGACGAGACCGAAGCTTAGCGCTAGTACGTGACGGAGCGATTTCGGTGAGTCAGAATCTCGGCCACGATGGCGATGGCGATCTGGCCAGGTGTATCTCCGAGGCCCGGCATGCCGATCGGGGCGTGCAACACGATCTTGTCCAGACTCTCCCCCCGGCGACTGATCTCCTCTCGAATACGAGCGACCTTGCGCCGACTCCCCATGACTCCGAGGTAGCCGAGGTGTGAAGGCTTCTGCCTCAACACCGAGGCGAGGGCCGCTGAATCGGTTTCCCAGCATCGGCTCACGATCGCGATCAGGAGTTCACGGCGAGACCATGCAGCGAGGAAGTCCTCTTCGGCACCCCGCGAGATGGTTACGAACTCAGTGGCGGGAGGAAAGAGCTCAGGACTTCGGAACTCTGCCCGGTCCTCGACGAGCACGATGTCAAAGCCAGCCAACTGCCCTGCCTGGGCCAGTGCCTGTCCAACCGGTCCCCCGCCCACGACGACGAGGACCGGCGGCGACGAGAGGACCTCGAGGAGAACCTCCAGCATCCCGCCGCACACCATGCCGGTGGCTTCGCCCCGCACCGCATCCTCGGTGAGGTAGTAGCGCTTGACCTCCGAAGTCGCTTCGAGATCCTCGAGCTTGCCCCGGGCATCGACCTGAACCATCGCTTCGAACGCCCCGCCGCCGAGGTTTCCTCGAAAGCTCCCATCCGATAGCACCAGCATCTTCCAACCCAGCTTCCCCGGGGTCGATCCTTCGGCGCGAACGATCTGACAGAGGACCGCCCGGCCGTCCCGACGCACGGCGGATTCGGCCCCGGACAAAGCGGTGAGGTGGGGGTCGACGGTCATGGACCCATTGTAGCGAGTCGTCCTCGAAGTTCGGAGCGTTCGACCGCGCCCAGCCCACTTCCCCGACGATCTGTCGAGGTATAGTGCGTCCCTCATGATCGCGTCGAGTCTCCTCCCCACCCTCAACGCCTGTCTCAACGCCTCGAGCGCCGTGTGCCTAGCCATTGGCTACGCTCTGATTCGCAACAAGCGCCGAGAAGGACACCGCATCGCAATGCTCATGGCGGTCTTTTTTTCCACCGCTTTCCTCGCCTTCTACCTCTACTACCACTACCAGGTCGGCTCGGTGCGCTACCCAGGCACCGGCGGCTTGCGAACCCTCTACCTGACGATCCTGCTGACCCATACCGTGCTCGCTGCGGCGGTTCCCTTTCTGGCCGGCGCCACCCTCTATCAGGCACTGCGCGGCCGCTTCCATCGACACCGCGCCATCGCACGCTGGACCCTTCCCATCTGGGGCTACGTTTCGGTAACCGGAGTGATCATCTACCTCATGCTCTATCACCTCGCCGACGCGATCTAAGGTCATTCCCATGACGCCTCTGCCGCCCGCTGTATCCGCCGAAGCGGTCTCCTATCGCTACGGCGATCGACTGGCCCTGGATTGCGTCGACTTCACGGTTGACCCTGGCGTCATTTACGGATTCCTCGGCCCCAACGGGAGTGGCAAGAGCACGCTCTTCCGCCTCCTGGCCACTCTGATCCCTCCTCAGGGCGAAGGCCTCTCGATCCTCGGGCAGGTCCTTGGCTCCGCCACCACCGACCTGCCCGCCCTGCGCCGACGCCTCGGCGTGGTGTTCCAGTACCCCAGCCTGGACCTGGACCTGACCGTTGGTGAGAACCTAACCCTGCAGGGCCGTCTGTTTGGCATCTCGGGGGCAGACTTGAGCCTTCGCCGAAGCCGCAGGTTGGAGCAGTTCGGGCTGACCGATCGCGTCGGAGAACGAACTCGCGCCCTCTCGGGGGGACTCAGACGACGGGTCGAGCTGGCCAAGGCGCTCGTCAGCGATCCTCGAGTCCTCCTCCTCGACGAACCGAGTACCGGTCTCGATCCCGCGGCCCGTCGCCAGTTCTGGAACCTCCTCGAGACCCTGCGTCGCGACGACGATGTCACCGTGCTCCTCACGACGCACTTCTTTGAGGAAGCCGAGGGCTGCGATCGAGTGCTGCTCTTGGATGAAGGACGGGTCGCTGCAAAGGGCCAGCCCTCCGAACTAACCGCCGAAGTTGGAACCGAAACCCTCACTCTCAGTACGACGGACCCAGATGAATTGAGTCGAGTCCTCGCCGAGCGCTATCCCGACCTGCCGACGCCCTGGACCCTGGGTGGACAACTGAGACTCTCCGTCGACGGCGCCGCCGACCTCGGCCGCCGCCTCCACGACGAGTGGCCGGAACGAGTGAGATCCTTCATGGTGGGGCGTCCGACCCTGGAGGATGTCTTCATGCTTCGCACCGGACGCCAACTACGCGAGGAGTCCGCTTCATGACCGCTGCTCTCCTTCCCTTTCTCGGCCTCCTGCAGCGCGAACTCCTTCACTTCGTGCGTCAGCCGACTCGGATGGTCAGCGCCGCCGCCTCCCCCTTGCTCTTCTGGGTGCTCATCGGCAGCGGATTCTCCGGCTCGTTTCGACTACCAGGAGGCGGTGGAGGTAGCGACAGCGCCGCCGGGATCGACTATCTCCAGTACTTCTTCCCCGGGACCCTGCTGCTGTTGGTGCTCTTCTCGGCGATCTTCAGTACCATTTCAGTGATCGACGATCGTCAGAATGGCTTCCTTCAAGGCGCACTGGTATCACCCGCCTCGGGAAGGGCCATCGTCCTGGGCAAGGTTCTGGGTGGGGCCCTGCTCGCCTGGATTCAAGGCGTCCTGCTGCTCCTGATCGCCCCGTGGATCGGCGTCCCGATGACAACGGCCCGAACCCTCGCCGCCTGCGGCATTCTCGCCCTCCTCGCAGTCGGTCTGACCTCGTTGGGTTTTGCGTGCGCCTGGCGCACCCACTCGACCCAGGGTTTCCACGGCATCATGAATCTTCTGCTCGTGCCCATGTGGCTTCTCTCGGGAGCGCTCTTCCCCCTCTCAGGAGCGCCAACGTGGCTTCAGGTCGTCGCTCGATTGAACCCGCTCACCTATGGCCTCCATCTTTTTCGCAGTGCCTTGCAACCAGCCGCGGCGCTGGATTCAGGGCTCTTCGCATCGCCCCTCCTCCCCTGGTGCGTTACCCTCGCCTTTACCCTCGTCGCCCTCGGACTCGCCCTGGCGACCGTAAGGGAACGGAGCAGACTATGACCAAGACGCCGTCGACTCCATCTCCACCATCTAAGACGCCCCCCATTGCGGCAACCCATTCAGAATCCTCGCGGTCTGAGGATGAGCAGTTCGAGGCGGAGCCGTCTGCACCGAGACTACCTCCGCCGACCCCGCTCCTATGGTTTCGCTGGGGGCTATGGGCCCTCCTGATCATGGTTCTTCTCGGGCTCGTTGGCGTCTGGTGGCAAGCGCGAGACCTGCGGCCGGCCCCAACTGCCGAACCCCTTCCCATCTTCGGGCAGCTTCCGTCCTTCGAGTTCGTGACCTCGGACGGCGAAGCTCTCGACCTCGAGGAACTGACGACCCCGTGGGTCGCTGACTTCATCTTTACCCGCTGCGCGGTGACCTGTCCTCGCATGACATCAAAGATGAGAGCCCTCGGTGAGTCCCTGCCCTCCTCGGTGCGACGGCTCTCGATCACCGTCGACCCTGACTACGATACGCCGGCCGTCCTTCACGACTATGCCAAGGCGCACGGCGTTTCCGAGGATGACTGGCTATTCCTCACCGCCGAACCCGATCCTCTGAGACAGTTGATCCGAGAGAATTTCCTCCTCGGCCTCAGCAATGCCGATCCCGCGGATCCGAACGCCGCCGCCGAGCCGATC
>JAIOJS010000293.1 GCA_019911795.1 Thermoanaerobaculia bacterium
ATCGAACACCGAGGTGATCGCTACATACGGGAGAAGGCACAGGGCCAGCCAAAGGGTGGCGAAGACGACACTGCCGTGACGTCGCCAGATCGCCACCCCGAGGACACCGAGCCAACCGATCAGGAGCAAGACGACGAGGCGCAAGGAATGGGGAGCTCTCCCGAGGCAGATAGCGTTCCACCCCGCATGCCCCAGCCGAAGGATCCAGGCCACGGGACCGAGCTCGAACAAGGTCAACTCGGTCCGCGTCAACCCGGACTCGAGGTACCAGACTCCCCAGGAGGCAGTGACCATCGCAGCGCCGGTGAGGAGGCCGAAAGCGGAGCCGAGAGCAGACCCTGCCGTCGTGATAGTGACCGTCCGACGACGCCAGGTGACCGTCACCACGACGAGGAGGAGTTCGGCCGGCAGAATCACTGCGGACTCCTTGCTGGCAAGAGCCGCCGCCGCAAGGAGTCCCCCGGCAAGGGCGGCCAATGGAAAAGAAGCAGGGGCTCGAGTCGCTCGAGGTCTAGCCCCCAGAAGACCAGTGAGAAGCACCAGAGCAAGGAGTCGAAAGAAGAAGGCCAGAGACTCCGAGATGGCGGAAAACCAATAGAGAACTTCGTGGTGGCGTGAGTAGAGGAAAAAGAGTCCCCCCACCGCCAGGCTGAAGATCCAGCGCGGGTCCCAGGAGTTGGTGCTAGTGGCGCTGTAAGCCTGGGCAGAGTCCGGTCGCCCCGGATCTTGGAGCAGGTTGGACAATCTCCAGGCGAAGAAAGTGAGGAGTATGGAGTTGAGGAGGTGTACCACGACGGCAGCAACGTGGTACGGCAAGGGATCACTACCAAAACCGCGAGCGAGCCCGTAGGCCAGGAGCCCGAAGACGGGTCGGGAGAACCAATCACTGGGGACCTGGGCGGCGAATTCGCCGAGATCGTGAGCCATCATCCCTCGATAGACAAAGACCCAATCGTCGGAGACGAGTCCGTTGTCGAGCCCCGGTAGGAGGACGCCCAGGGCCACCAGCAGAGCAAGGGCAATCAGGATTGAGACGATCACCGCAAGCCGTTGCGGATCCCGAGTCTGGCCTCGGTCGACGGACGAGTCCCGGGGAGGTGTTTTGCGAGCTTTGGAGAAGGGGTTGCTCATGGGTCGCGCTGTGCCGGCAGGGCGAACGAAAGTATCCTAGCAAACTTCCGGCCTCGTAAGTTATTTACGCCTTCTTTACGCTACAATAACTCCATGTCGGATGACGATCCAAACATACCGTTCCGCGGCAACGGACTCCTGACTCCCGAGGGTAAGCCCAATCCCAGCTACGTCTCGCCGGGAGCGCGCAAGGAGAGGTTACGGCAGCGCCGCTTCGAGGCTCCTTCAGATCGGAGTTCGGGTCAGCGCTCGGGTCAGCGGAGCCACCGTCCCCACTACGCGGAACTCCGGGTCGCCTCCTCCTTCTCGTTCCTCGACGGCGCCTCGCAGCCCGAAGATCTCGTCGCCCGGGCGGTCGAACTCGAGCTACCCGCCGTCACCCTCGTCGATCGCAACGGTCTCTACGGCGCTCCTCGCTTCTACAAGGCGGCTCGCCAAGCGGGGATCAGCGCCCGGGTCGGCGCCGAGTTGAGCGTCGGTCCTCGCACTCCGCCCGCGCGCAAAGGAGCCCCTCCGCCACGACTTCCACGCCTCTCCCTCTTCGTCGAGAGCCGACAGGGCTACAAGAACCTCTGCCGCTTGCTCACCGCGGCCGCTCGTGACCGACCCAAGGGGGATCCACGAACCACTTGGGAGATGGTGTGCGAGCACGCCGAGGGATTGCACTGCCTCACCGGCAGCGACGAGGGGCCGGTGGCCCACGCCCTGGCCCGCGGGGGCATCGATGCCGGGCGCCGGCAGATCGAGCGCCTCGCCTACCTCTTCGGTGACCGACTCCACGTGGAGCTTCAGCGCCACGGCGATCCCGGCGAAGAACACCGCAACCAAGCCCTCGTCGAACTCGCGGCCCGGCTCCGACTCCCCCTCGTCGCCACCAATGGGGTGCGTTACGCCGATGCCGGCGACAAGCCGTTGCACGACATCCTCACCTGCATTCGTGAACGCACCACCCTCGACGAAGCGGGACGACGACTCGCCGCCCATCGCCAGCGCCACCTGCGCTCCCCCGCCGAGATGGAGGCCCTATTCTCGGACCTACCCCAAGCCATCTCCCACTCGGTCGAACTCTCACAGCGTCTCGACTTCACTCTCGCCGACCTCGGCTATCGTTTTCCCGACTACCCCCTGCCCCCCGGGGAGAGCTCCGCCTCCTTCCTGCGACAGATCACGTGGAATGCAGCGGGCGTCAGGTTTCGCCCCCTCACGGCGCGGGCGCAGCGCCAGCTCGAGAAGGAGTTGGCGTTGATCGACAAACTCGACCTCGCCGGCTACTTCCTCATCGTCTGGGACATCATCCAGTTCTGCAAACGCCGCGGCATCATGGTGCAGGGTCGTGGATCCGCCGCCAACAGCGCGGTCTGTTATGCCCTGTCGATCACCGCCGTCGATCCGGTCAAGATGGAACTCCTGTTCGAGCGCTTCCTCTCCGAAGAACGCGGTGAATGGCCCGACATCGACCTCGACCTGCCCTCGGGCGATCCGCGCGAGGAGGTGATCCAGTACGTCTACGCGCGCTACGGACCCCATGGGGCGGCGATGACCGCCAACGTCATCACCTACCGCGACCGATCGGCGGCGCGCGAGGTCGCCAAGGTGCTCGGCTACTCGCCACGGCAGGTCGATAGCCTAGCCAAGGCCCTGGGACGCTGGCACTACGACGAGAGTCGTGGCGACAAGATGTCGTTGGAATCGCAGCTCGCCGAGGCGGGATTCGACGCCGCCGATCCGCGGCTCGGACAGTTCACTCATTACTGGCAGAAAATCCAGAATCAACCGCGACATCTGGGCCAGCATTCGGGGGGAATGGTGATGGCAGCCGGTCGCCTCGATGAGGTCGTTCCCCTGGAACCGGCTTCGATGGAAGGCCGCGTGGTGGTGCAATGGGACAAGGACGACTGTGCCGATCTCGGCATCATCAAGGTCGACCTGTTGGGGCTTGGAATGCTCAACGCGCTCGCCGAAGCGGTGCCGTTGATCCGGGCCAAGGAGGGGATCGACGTCGATCTCGCTCACCTCCCTCCCGACGACCCCAAGGTCTATCAGATGCTGCGGGAGGCGGACACCATCGGGGTCTTCCAGGTCGAGAGCCGGGCCCAGATGGCATCACTCCCGCGCAACGATCCGAAGTGCTTCTACGATCTCGTCGTCCAGGTGGCGATCATCCGCCCGGGACCGATCGTCGGTGGCATGGTGCACCCCTACTTCGAACGCCGCCAGGGGCGGGAAACGGTGACCTATCTCCACCCTTCCCTCGAACCAGTGTTGAAGCGGACCCTCGGCATCCCCCTTTTCCAGGAGCAGATCCTCCGCATGGCGATGGTCACCGCCGGCTTTTCCGGGGGCGAAGCCGAGGAGCTGCGACGCGCGATGGGGTTCAAGCGTTCGGTGGAACGGATGCAGGGGATCGAGGAACGGCTGCGCTGCGGTATGGCAGAGCGCGGCATCCTCGGAGCGATCCAGGACAAGATCGTCGAATCGATCACCTCCTTTGCTCTCTATGGGTTTCCCGAATCACACGCCGCGAGTTTTGCCCTTATCGCCTATGCCAGTGCCTACCTCCGTGCCCACCATCCCACCGCGTTTCTCATCTGCCTGCTGAACGCCTGGCCGATGGGGTTTTACCACCCAGCGACGTTGGTGAAAGATGCCCAGCTCCACGGGGTGGAGGTGCGGCCAATCGACGTCAACGACTCCGGTTGGAGGTGTCGTTGGGAGGACGGCTGCTGTCGATTGGGCCTCCGTTTCGTGCGAGGACTTCGAAGCGAGTCCGGTCGAGCCATCGAAGTGGAACAGGCACGACGGCCCTTCACCTCCGCCGCCGATCTGGCGCGGCGCACCCGACTCCGCGATGAAGAGCTCCAGCAACTGGCCCATCTCGGCGCCCTGTCCGACCTGGGACTGACGAGACGGCAGGCGCTCTGGCAGGTGGCGGCGGTGAGTCGTGACAGCGGCCCACTCTTCGCGGCACTCGAGACCGAGCCCAGCCCCGGTGACGGGAAGGAGAGTGAGAAGTTCCCGCTCACCGAGATGACTCCTTTCGAGGAGACTCTCGCCGACTTCTCCGGCAGTGGGATGACCACGGGACCTCATCCGGTCAGCTATCTACGAGCGAAGCTCGAGGCGTGGGGAGTGCGACCGGCGGGTTCGCTCCGACCGATCGTCGATGGCACCGTGGTCCGCATCGGAGGCTCGGTAATCACCCGACAGCGCCCCGGGACGGCTCGTGGGCTCCTCTTCGTCACCCTGGAGGACGAAACCGGGACTATCCAAGCGGCGGTGATGCCGGATCTCCTGGCCGAGCACCGAAATCTTCTCGTCCGCTCTCCCGGTTTGATCATCGAAGGTCCGCTTCAGAAACGAGATGGTTCGATCTCGGTCAAGGCGGATCGTCTGTGGCCACTCTCCTTGGCGCCGGTCCCGAGTCATGACTTCCACTGACCGTGCCGACGACCACCGAGCCTGCCGATCGAGTGTGACCGAATCGAGGACAACCGTCTCATTCGGTCCTTCGCCACCCTCCTCGAAAAGACCGAAAAGCGCCGTATGGCATTTAGTACATATTCGACAAGTCCAACAAAACCAGAGAGTTCCATGGTCTTCACATATTTTCGCGACACCACAGCATCTTGTGGTGGCCTTGACACCATACGACTACATCTAGTACCTTTGCAGAGTTCCGCTACAACGCAATGAACTTGGAAAAAGCAGCCGATCCTCGGGTACAGCGTTGAAGAATTGACTGCGGAAGAGCTAAAAATCGCCGGAAAGAACACGGGAACATCGGGTTAACGACCGTCAGGGAGAGGGAATCGATGCCAGGGATTAGAGTCGTCAAGCGCACCGGAGATGTCGTCAACTTCGATCAAGAGAGGATTCAGAACGCCATCCTCAAGGCGGTCAAGGTCGCCGAGAAAACCGAGATCGACCCCGGCCGCATCGAGACGCTGACCGATGCCGTTGTCGAAGAGGTCGAACGTCGCTTCATCGACTTCTACCCCAACGTCGAGAACATTCAAGACATCGTCGAGAAACACCTCGTCCTCGACGGTCTCTACGCCACCGCCAAGGCCTACATCCTCTACCGAGCCGAGCGCCAGACGATGCGGCAACAGGCCCAGAAGCGAGCCATCCAGGATGCTCGCCTCGGCAAGCTCACCGTCATCAAGCGGGATGGACACACCGCGCTCTTCAGCGTCAAGAAGCTGGAACAGAACATTCTCCGCGCGGCCGACGAACTCGGTGACCAGGTCGACGTCGACATGATCACGCGCGAGGTGATCAACAACGTCTACGACGAGGTCCCGGCCGAGCACATCGAGCGCGCCCTGGTCCTCGCCTCCGCCGCCTTCATCGAGCGCGACCCCTGCTACAACTACGTTGCCGCCCGCCTGCTCCTCCAGAAACTCTACAAGGAGGTTATCGGTCGATCGACGCACGGCGAGAACCTCGATCGTGCCTACCGTGAAGCGTTCCACCAGGGAATCCGCACCGGAGCCGAGGAGGGCCGCTTCGATTCCCGGATGACGGACTTCGACCTCGACCTCCTGGCCAACAGTCTCAAGTTGGAGCGCGATCTGGAGTTCCAGTACCTCGGCGTCCAGACCCTCTACGATCGCTACTTCCTTCGCGCCGACAACGTCCCGGTCGAACTGCCCCAGGGATTCTGGATGCGCGTCGCCATGGGCCTGGCGATCGAGGAGGACAATCCCAACGAGCGCGCCCTCGAGTTCTATAACTTGATGTCGCAGCTCCTCTACGTACCGTCGACCCCTACCCTGTTCCACGCCGGCACGGCCCATCCGCAGCTCTCCTCCTGCTACCTCACCACGGTGAACGACGACCTCAAGCACATCTTCAAGTGCCTGGCCGACAACGCCCAGCTCTCCAAGTGGTCGGGCGGCATCGGCAACGACTGGACGAACATCCGGGCCACCGGCTCCCGCATTCACAGCACCAACGTCGAGAGCCAGGGCGTCGTGCCCTTCCTGAAAATCGCCAACGACGTCACCATGGCGATCAACCGTAGCGGCAAGCGACGCGGTGCGACCTGTGCCTACATGGAGACCTGGCACTACGACATCGAGGATTTCCTCGACCTGCGCAAGAACACCGGTGACGAGCGGCGTCGGACCCACGACATGAACACCGCCAACTGGATCCCCGACCTTTTCATGAAGCGGGTGATTCGCGACGAGGCCTGGACCCTGTTCTCGCCCGACGAGACCCCTGACCTCCACAGCCTCTACGGCAGTGCCTTCGAGCGTGCCTACATCGCCTACGAAAGCAAGGCCGAGGCCGGTGAGATTCTCATGTACAAGAGCGTCCAGGCCAAGGATCTGTGGCGCAAGATGCTGACCATGCTGTTCGAGACCGGTCACCCCTGGATGACCTTCAAGGATCCTTGCAACATCCGCTCGCCTCAGGATCACGTCGGCGTCATCCACAGCTCGAATCTGTGCACCGAGATCACCCTCAACACGTCGGCCGACGAGACCGCAGTCTGCAACCTCGGCTCGATCAACCTCGCCCGCCACGTCGGCGACGAGGACATCGACGTCGACCGTCTGGCCACTACCACCGCGACCGCCATGCGGATGCTCGACAACGTCATCGACATCAACTACTACCCCACCGACGAGGCGAAAAACTCTAACTTCAAGCACCGCCCGGTGGGGCTCGGCGTCATGGGTTTCCAGGACGCCCTCTATAAGTTGAATATCCCCTTCGAGAGCCAGGACGCCCTCGACCTCACCGATCGCATCCAGGAGATCGTGTCGTACCATGCGATCCTCTCCTCTTCGCAGATCGCCAAGGAGCGCGGCAGCTACCCCACATTCTCGGGCTCGAAGTGGGACCGTGGAATCTTCCCCTTCGACACCCTCGACCTTCTGGAGAAGGAGCGAGGCGTGCCGGTGGAGGTCAACCGTACGCAGCGGCTCGACTGGGGACCGGTGAAGCGTCACGTGGCCGAGCACGGCATGCGCAACTCGAACACGATGGCGATCGCACCGACGGCGACCATCAGCAATATCTCCGGTTGCTTCCCCTGTATCGAGGCGATCTACAAGAACATCTACGTCAAGGCCAACATCAGCGGCGAGTTCACCATCGTCAACAGCTACCTGATCGAGGACCTCGAAAAGCTCGGAATGTGGAACGACGAGATGCTCGATCAACTCAAGTACTACGACGGCAGCGTGCAGCAGATCCCCGGCATCCCCGACACCTTGCGAGCCAAGTACAAAGAAGCCTTCGAGATCTCCTCGATGTGGGCGCTCCGTCTCACCGCGGCCCGCGCCAAGTGGATCGATCAGAGTCAGTCGCACAACGTCTTCATGAAGGGCGTCTCGGGACGCCTCCTCTCGGAGGCCTACATCGCCGCCTGGAAGATGGGGATCAAGACCACCTACTACCTACGGTCCCTCGCCGCGAGTCAGGTGGAGAAGTCCACGCTCGATGCCAAGAAGTACGGCTTCACCCAGAAGCGGGAGTACGAAACGCCCACGGCGAGCACGGTGGGAGCCGTAGTTGCCGAGGTGCTTTCCGAGGTGGAGGCGAGCGACGAGCCGCCCATCATCACCTCGCGCCAACCCGACCCCAAGCTGTGTCGCATCGACGACCCTGACTGCGAAGCGTGCCAGTAGGCACACCAGTCGCCAACCCGCTGGAGCACTCTCCAGCACCCATCGAACCTGAGGGGACATCGAGCCCAATTCCGGCGAGACCGATTCCATCGAGTCCGAGTCCGACTCCGTCGAGACCCTAACGAACTCGAGCCCGCCCCCATTTGAGCCTAAGTTCACGACCGAGCCAGTAGGAGACCGCCGACGCCATGACGATCATCAACAATTCGAAGACCGATCCGAACAAGATTCTGCCCTTTCAGTACCCCTGGGCTCGGGAGTACTACAAGAGCGGTGTGGCCAACAACTGGACACCGGAAGAGGTCTCGATGCAGAAGGACGTCGAACAGTGGAAGTCGCAGACGGCCCTGTCCGACACCGAGCGCCGACTGATTCTGTGGAACCTCGGCTTCTTCTCCACCGCCGAATCGTTGACCGCCAACAACATCGTCCTCTCGGTCTATAACCACGTGACCAACCCGGAGGCCCGTCAGTACTTGCTGCGCCAGGCCTTCGAAGAGGCGATTCATACCGATACCTTCATCTACTGCTGCGATAGCCTCGGTCTCGATCCTGAGGATATCTACAACATGTACAAGACGATCCCGTCGATCGACGAGAAGGACTCCTTTGTCGTCGAACTGACCAAGAGCGTCTTCGATCCCTCCTTCTCGACCGAGGGTCCCGAGAACATTCGGCGTTTCGTCCGCGACCTGATCGGCTTCTACGTGATCATGGAGGGGATCTTCTTCTACGCCGGCTTCGCCATGATCCTCGCCCTCCGGCGCCAGAACAAGATGGTCGGTATCGGCGAGCAGTTCGAGTACATCATGCGCGACGAGAGCCTCCACCTCGCCTTCGGTTGCGACCTGATCAACACTATCAAGGCCGAGAACCCGGAGATCTGGGACAAGGAGTTCAAGGACGAGGTCGTGGATCTCATCCGGCAAGCCGTCGTCCTCGAGCAGCGCTACGCTCACGATGCCTGCCCCCAGGGACTCCTCGGCATCAACGCCGAGAAGTTCAGCCAGTACGTCGAGTACGTCGCCGATCGCCGCCTCGAGCGACTCAACCTTCCCAAGGTCTACAACACCGAGAATCCCTTCCCCTGGATGTCACAGGCGACCGACCTATCGAAGGAGAAGAACTTCTTCGAAACCCGGGTTACGGAGTATCAGACCGGCGCAAGCCTCGACTGGGACTGATCAAGCCTCAACTGGAACTGACCAAGCCTCGACTGGGGCTGACCAAGCCTTGACTGGGGCTGACGCAGTCTCACTGGACTGATCTCGACGGGGACTCGCAACACAGAAGCGGTTATCGGCTTGGACCTGACCGCGCGGCGTGCCTACTTCTGCCACGACCTGCCAGGCAGAGGTAACGACTCCGCCTCGAGGTCGGTCAGGGCCAAAGCCAGCCGAAGGTTCCGGCCGTCAGGGCGGCGAAGACGGCTCCGTCGAAGATGTGCCGCGCAGTCGTGCCCCACTTGCGCCCCATCCAGATGGAGTTCGAAGCCTCACTACCGGCGTAGGCGAGGAGGGCGGCAGTCCCAACGATACGAAAAACTTCGAGGTACTCAGCTCCTGCCGCCAGGGTATGGGCAGCGAGGTAGGCAACCAGAGTGCCGAGGACGAGGCTCTGGACGAACCACTGGATCAGATTCTTGCCCATGGCGACCTGGGGAATCACGGTCATGAAGACCATGGGGCCTCGTTCGAGCTTGGCCTGGATCTCCTTCGACTTGCGCTGCTCGGGAGTAACGCAGTGCGGGAGAAGGTAGTTGCCGGCTCCGGCATCCTGATCTCTCAGGGCATCGAGGATGGCGTCTTCACCGTCGAGTTGGTCGTAGTCGGCACGGTGAAAGGGCAGCACCATGTGCAGGATCGAACTGGCGAAGAAGACGAAGACGGAAGACAACAGGATGGGTAGCCACAACGACGTGAGTTCGACCATGGAGCGCTCCTCGAAGAATTCTCGACGGCTTCGCGCCACGTCGGAACGTCTGCGCTCTGCGAGGAACGGACGAGCGACGCGCGCCGAAGGTCAAAGAGGGTGGGTTGTTGCCGCCAGCATAGCAGAGGATGGCGCTTCTGGGACTCTTGATTTACGCTTCGCTTACGCCTAAACTAAAAAGTCCTATGAGTGCGGTGATCTCCCCCACGATCGTTCCCCTATCTCTCCCTGAATCCGTCTCGACGCCCGCTCCAGTCTCTGCTTCAGCACCCGCTTCCCATCCCCAAGGTTCCCTGGCTGGGATTAACCTCAGCAGTGTCGGACTCAGTGATGTCAGACTCAGTGATGTCAGACTCAGCGATGTCAGACTCAGCGATGTCGGACTCAAAACGGCCCGGGAGTTGTTCCGAGAAGAAGCCGACCTCCCGGAAGAAGAGGTCTTCCCTACCGGACTTCGACGCCTCGACCGACTCCTCGGCGGAGGACTTCCCCGAGGTCACCTCGTCGAACTCATGGGACGGGAATCGAGTGGACGCTTTTCCTGCGTTCTCTCCCTCCTCGCCGCGACCACACAACGCGGCGAAGCGGTGGCTCTGGTCGACATCGGAAGTCAGTTGGATCCTCGGACCGCCGAGAGTTTCGGCGTCGATCTCGAGCGGCTCCTCTGGGTGCGTCCGCGACGGATCGAGGAAGCACTCTCCGCGGCCGAGATCCTCATCGCGGGTGCCTTTCCCTTGATCGTTCTCGAACTGGGGATGCCGCCCCTTCCCGGTGGGCGCGGACGACAGATCTGGTGGGTTCGGTTGGCCCGAGCGGCGCGCCGGCATCGTGGCGCCCTGCTGGTCTCTTCACCCTACCCCGCAAGCGCCGGTACGGCGTCGATCCTTCTCGAAACGCAGGCCAGTCGCGTACTCTGGCGCGGTGGTCAAAGGGGTCGCGACACCTCCGCCCCTCGGCTCCTCGGCGGCATCGACCTCGACCTCGAACGGAGCAAGAGTCGAAGCGACCCGCGACCCGCCCACGCCGAGCTCAGCCTCCGAACGGTCTCGGAGCGACTCCTGCGGGGCATGGGTTCGGCGTCCTCGGTCGCGGTATCACCCGCAGCACCTGCCCACCCCTCATCCTCAGTATCAGCAGCTACAAACACTAGTTCCCTCTCGGTTGTCCCTGAAATCTCTTTAAAAAAGGGTTCTTCGAAGGTCGACAGCCTTGGCGTTCCCCGTCGCCCGCGTCCCCGCGTCGTCGCCCATTCGCACTGGGGCTACCGCCGCCCTGCCATCCTTCCCGAAGATGCCGACCGTGCCCTGGCCAGCGGAGATCATTCTCCGGCGCGACAACGCCCTTAGCCACCTCAGCCCTTAACCATCTTCCAGTTTTTAGCCATCTCCAGTTCTTAGCCGCCTCTACAAGTTCCGTATCGAACCCATGCCCCACCGTATCGCCTGCCTCGAAATTCCCCTCTTTCCCCTCGCCGCACGCCTGCGCAGCGAGCCCGACCTCAAGGATGAACCCGCCATCATCCTGCAAGGAAAGGCGCACGCCGCCCGAGTGGTCGCCGCCAGTCGTCGAGCCCGACGCGCCGGTATCCGTCCCGGCGCCACCCTCAACCAAGCCCGCGCCCTGCTCCCAGGAATCGTCATCCGAGCTCGCGACGATACCTGCGAACGCTCTGCCCGGGAGTCTCTCTTCGAGGTCGCCGAGTCCTTCTCCCCTCGTGTCGAAGAGGAAGAACCCGGTATCGTCTACCTCGACATCGACGGCTGCGAGCGACACTTCAAGGGCGAGAATCCCGAGCGCGAACTCGGTCTCCACCTCGAACTCGCGGCGCAGCGAGCCGGTCTCCCCATCCGCGTCGGTATCGCGGGGAGCAAATTGGCCGCCCGCATCGCCGCCGGTCTCCCCCCCTCGCCTCAGATCGTCACCGGCCAAACCGAAGCCGACTTCCTCGCCCCCCTTCCTCTCGTGCGACTCGCCCCCGATCTCGCAACCCTCGAAGTACTCCAGCGCTGGGGGATCACTTCGATCGGTGAACTCGCTCGTCTACCTGCCGCCGAGGTGGTGGGCCGCCTCGGCTGGGCCGGGCAGAGCCTGCACACCCGCGCCCGCGGGATCGACCCCCGCCCTCTCGTCGCCCGTACGCCGCCTCCCGAGTTCGCCGAGGGGATGGACCTCGAATGGCCACTCGTCGCCCTGGAGCCGTTCCTCTTCATCGCTCGCACTGCCCTCGAACGTCTCAGCGAACGCCTTGCGCGACAGGGACTCGCCTGTTCGCGACTGGAGATCTCCCTGCGTCTCGAGCCGGAGGGCTATCACGACCGGACCCTCGCCCTGCCCGCCCCTACCCGCGACGTCAAG
>JAIOJS010000294.1 GCA_019911795.1 Thermoanaerobaculia bacterium
ACTCGCTTCCGGCTGATGGCCAATCTCTACCGCGCAGGATTCGCACCTGCTGGATCCCCTACGATCGGTTTCTACTCTGAAAACTCTCGTCTACATCGTTTCCCCCGATCCCTGGATTATCCTGACGCACAGTCGTTGAGACCTCATTCACGGGGAACGACGCCAAGGGGAGAGGCTGACCTATTCATCCCACCTGAGACACCCTCCCCCAACCACCTACTTTGCCAAAGTGGACTTGTACTCAGTTTCGACGTAGGGTCATACCGAGAGAGCGCCCCGCTTGGTTTGCATTTCCGTGGCGCAATCGCCGCGGGTAGAGGGCTTAGCCCATCAGCCAGCGCTTACTAGCACACTTCCACTATCTCGATGACGTCCTTCTTCGTTGGCGTTATCTGGAAAGGTAGAGTCCGAGTTTGGGGCGCTCTCTCAACTCTCCAAACTATTCAATGAACCTCGACACTGCTCAACGTCTCCTCGAATGCGAGACGCGCGCCGATCTTGCCGAGTGGCTTGGCGAAGACCCCCGTAGGCTGGCCTTCTACGCGTACGTGCTTCCGGAACACCGCCGCTACTCACACTTCACGATCGAGAAGCGAGCTGGAGGCAGCCGGCACATCCACGCACCGATCGCTCCCATAAAGGAACATCTTCGTCTCATCAGCGCCGCGCTCAGCCATTTCTACAATCCGAGGAATGTGGTCATGGGATTTGTTAAAGAGCGCAACATTGTCGACAATGCCAACAAACACTCGCGCCAAGAGTGGATCTTACGGGTCGATCTCAAGGACTTCTTTCCGACGATTCACTTCGGGCGGGTCGTTGGAGTCCTCCAGGCGGCACCCTTTCAACTCCGTTCTGAAGTTGCGCAGACAATCGCCCAATTGGCCTGTCATCAGGGAGTGTTGGCCCAAGGTGCACCGACCTCGCCAATATTCTCAAACCTGGTATGCCGAGGCTTAGACCATGAACTGCTGAACCTTGCACGACGGGGCCGTTGCCGTTTCACCCGATATGCAGACGATCTGAACTTCTCAACAAGCCGAAAACGGTTCCCTGATTTGCTTGCCGCCCGACAGCTGGGATCAGAGGGGCATACCTGCGAAGTATCAGCAGCCCTGCTACAGGTCATCTCCAAACACGGATTCACCCTAAATGACTCCAAGACGCGCCTTGTCCACCGTTCCCAACGACAAACGGTAACGGGACTTGTTTGCAACGAAACGGCGACTGTATCGCGCCGCTACTATCGCGGCCTTCGCGCCGTGCTTCATGTATGGCGCAAGTATGGTGAGGATTCTGCGGCGGAATGGTTCCTCGCCAATCATTACAAGAGGAACAAGCCCTCAGGCAGCGACTTCAGTTTCAAGAAGGTGGTTATTGGCCGTGTTCAGTTCATAGGCTACGTCTGCGGCTGGTCGGCTCCGAAATACCAAAAACTGGCAAACTTGCTCTCGCAACTTGACCCAACCTTTCGCAAGAAAACCGCCAAGACACCCCCTCCGGAGAAGCCTTCAGGGTTGGTGATATGGGGTGAAGGAGAGACCGACTATCTCCATTTTTTTATGGCTTGGAACTCCCTTCATCAGGACTACCCCAATCTAACGATAGAGTTCCCTCACCCAGCGAAGCGTACAAAAGGCGCACCCATGCTCGAAAAAATGTTGGCCGTGCTAGAGAAAACACCTCCCCTTGAGGCGACTGTCTGCGTTTTTGATACCGACGAGCCAAAAATTACATCTCGATTCGAACCAGTAGAAGGCTCCGCGTATCTGAAACTGGGGACAAACCTATTCGTGGTCTTGCTGCCAACCCCTTCCTTCAGGTCCGGTCGCGACCCACTCTGCGTCGAACTGCTCTACGAAGACCCGGCATCTCTAAGAGATGAAAGAGGAAGACGACTTTATCTGAAGGACGAGTTCCAGGCTGAAGAGCCGTACCACAAGAAAGAGCCTGGAGTGATGCGACTCAAGCCGAGGAGCAACAGCCTCGTGGTCGAAGACGTTCACAACGGAACCACCCAACAGAACGTGGCGCTTTCCAAGATGGGCTTCGCCAATCTGGTCCAATCGAAGAGTACGAGTTTCGAGGGGTTCCGAGCATTGTTCGACGTCCTCAATGGAATCGTCGAGACCGAGTTGACCCTGTCAAATGGATCGTAGCCTCAGGGCCTAGGTGCTACGATTCGGCGTCAATGATCAGTTTCGACATTGGCTAGGCCGCTTTCTGACTCTTCGTGCTCTTGGATCCACTGTAGGTGAAGTACTCCCAATGTTGGAGCCGCGCGGCTCAAGTGACCGTGGTTTCCCCCTCCCCCAACACATCCCCCA
>JAIOJS010000295.1 GCA_019911795.1 Thermoanaerobaculia bacterium
GTAGCCATCTCCTGACCGAAGTACGGGTTGCCGATCGCTTCCTCAGGCTGTAGCCATCGTTCATCCACCATCGGGCAGAAGGCGATCACCGGGGCCGGTTCGGGAGCGAGGTGGCGGAGGTCGATCATCGGAGCGGTCAGGAAGGGCAGTCCTTTGCGGGCCGCGACCAGATCGGTCGCCAGGGTTAGCTCCTCGGCTGCCTTGGCGAGGTCGCGCAGCGCTGACTGGTCCGCAGGGGCCGCGTCCTCAACCAGGACGGTGGCGACCCGTTGGATTCGTGCCGCCGAGTCCGTGACTCCTTCGAGGGTGTCCTGGAGGAGGGCGGATCGGATCGCTTCGTAGTCGGCGAACAGCTGTGCTGGAGTGGGCTCCTCGGTAGGCGTCGACTGATCGACCGCTGGGGTTGGTGCGGCCCCGACATCCTGGCCCAGGGTGGGCGCAGCCGCAGAGGCGAGGACGAGGACCGATAGAAAGAGCAGGGTAGAGAGTGGTTTGCGTGACGGGATATTTTGCATGGGTGTCTCCTTTCGAGAAACGGGTTGCTTGAGTTCTAGGTATTTGAGTCGAGAGCCGGCGCTCGAGGCGTCGGATCAGAACTCTGTGAAGCGGATCGCAGGCCTATCGAGCGCCAGGCGAAATACAGAGCGGGGAAGACCAGGAGTTCCCCGACGAAAGAAGTGAACAGCCCACCGATCATGGGCGCCGCGATGCGCCTCATGACGTCGGAACCCGCGCCGGTGGACCACAAGATGGGAATGAGGGCGAGAAAGGTCGTGACGACGGCCATCGTCTTGGGGCGAATTCTCTGGACGGCGCCCTCGTCGATAGCCGAGGCCAGGTCGCGGTAGGTCCTCAGGTCGCCCCGTTCGCGCCAACGGTCGTAGGAAATGTCGAGATAGAGCAACATCACCACGCCCGTCTCGGTGGCCAGACCGGCGAGAGCGATCAGCCCGACCCAGACCGCTACCGAGAGGTTGTAGCCCATGACGTCGAGCCACCAGATCGACCCGACCAGCGCAAACGGGATCGCCGAGAGGACGATGAGGGTCTTGGCCAGTGATCGAGTGTGGACGTAGAGAATGACGATGATGAGGAGGAGAGTCAGGGGCACGACGAGCATCAAACGCGCCCGGGCCCGGGCCATCGCTTCGTACTGACCCGACCACACGATCGAGTACCCCGGAGGGAGTTCGACACTCTCGTCGACCACCTGTCGAGCCCGCTTGACCCAGGACCCGATGTCGGCCTTTGAGTCGAGGTCGACGTAGATCCAGGCATTGGGGCGGGCGCCCTCTGACTTGATGGATGGAGCCCCTTCGTGGAGGGTCCAGTGAGATACCTGTCCCAAAGGGATCTGCACTCCGGCTGGAGTGCGCACGAGGATCTGCTCCAGGGCTTCGGGAGAGTCCCGCAACTCGCGAGGGTAGCGAACCTGAATGGCATAGCGTTCGAGTCCCTCGACGGTGGTCGACACGGTCATCCCTCCGACCGCCGCACGGATGACATCCTGGATCTGGCGGACCGAAAGGCCGAAACGGGCGGCCGCGGCACGGTCGATATCGATGCTGAGATACTGGCCACCCATCACGCGTTCGGCATAGGCAGAAAGCGTACCCGGCAAAGGGGTTACGAGAGCTTCGATATCACCCGCCAACTGCTCGAGGACTTTGAGGTCCGGCCCGCCGACCTTGATGCCGATCGGTGTCTTGATCCCGGTCGCCAGCATGTCGAGCCGGGTCTTGATCGGCATCGTCCAGGAGTTGGTCACGCCCGGGATCTGCAGGGCGCGGTCCATCTCGGCGATCAGCTTTTCGGGGGTCATGCCCGGTCGCCACTCGCTCGCATCCTTGAGAGCGACGGTGGTTTCGAGCATCGACAACGGTGCGGGATCGGTGGCGGTGTTGGCGCGACCGGCCTTGCCGAAGACGCTGGCCACCTCAGGGAAGCTGGCGAGGATGCGGTCGGTCTGCTGGAGGATCTCCTTGACCTTGGTAGTCGAGATGCCGGGGAAGGTGGTGGGCATGTAGAGCAGGTCGCCCTCCCACAGTGGAGGCATGAACTCCGATCCTAGGCGCTTCAGGGGGAAGAGAGTCACCAGGACCATGAGCAGCGCGGCGATCAGAACCAATCCTCGGCGACGCAGAGCCAGTCGCAGGACGGGGCGATAGGCACGTCGGAGAAAGCGGGATACCGGGTGGGTCTCCTCACTGCGTATCCGGCCCCGCACGAACCAGAACATCAAGACTGGAACCAAGGTGATGGCCAGGAGAGCGGAGAGTCCGATGGAGTAGGTCTTGGTGAAAGCGAGGGGCTTGAAGAGTCGCCCCTCCTGGGCCTCGAGGGTGAAGACGGGGAGGAACGAGACGGTGATGATGAGAAGGGTGAAAAAGAGAGTCGGCCCCACCTCCTGGGCCGCGCGTAGGATCACTTCGAAGTGCGAGCGTTCCTCGCGGTGCTCCTCGTAGTGCTTGTGGGCGTTCTCCACCATGATGACGGCCGCATCGACGAGCACTCCGATCGAGATGGCGATACCACCGAGCGACATGATGTTCGAACCGAGGCCCTGCAGTCGCATGACGAAGAAGGCGAGGAGGATGGAGATCGGGATCGAGACGATCGCGACCAGGGCCGAGCGGAAATGAAAGAGAAAGATCATGCAGATGAGGGCGACGACGATCGACTCCTCGATCAGGGTGTTGGTCAGCGTTTCGATCGAGCGATCGATCAGATCGCTGCGGTCGTAGGCGACGGACACCTCGACCCCCTCGGGAAGCCCCGCTTCCAGCTCGGCCAGGCGCTCTTTGACGCGGTCGATCGTGCGCCGGGTGTCGGCGCCGTGCCGCACAATGACGATCCCACCGACCGTTTCACCCAGTCCATTCCAATCGGCGATGCCGCGACGGGGGGCGGGGCCGATCGATACGGAGGCGACCTGGGACAGCAAGATCGGAGTGCCATGGGAGTCCGCTCGCAGCACGATGCTCTCGAGGTCTTCGAGGCTCTGGATGTATCCTCGGCCCTGCACCATCAACTCTCTCTCAGCCTGCTGCAGAACGTGTCCACCGACCTCCAGGTTGGCGTCGCGAATCGCTTGCTGAACCTGGTCGAGTCCGATGTCGTAGGCGCGCAGCTTCAACGGATCGACCTCGACCTGGTACTGCTTGACGAAGCCGCCGATCGCCGCGACCTCGGAGACCCCTTCGAGGGTTGCGAGGTTGTAGCCGATGTACCAATCCTGCAAGCTGCGAAGCTCGGCCAGTGAATGGTTGGGGGAGTTGAGAACGTAGAGGAAAGCCCAGCCGACGCCGGTCGCATCCGGCCCAAGTTGCGGGCTCACGCCTTCCGGAAGTTTGTCGCTGAGGGTCGAAAGGTACTCGAGCACCCGGGATCGGGCCCAGTAGAGATCGGTGCCCTCGTCGAAGAGGATGTAGACGAAGGAGCTTCCGAAGAAGGAGTATCCGCGCACTACCTTGGCGTGGGGAACGGCCAGCATCTTAGAGGTGATGGCATAGGTCACCTGGTCCTCGATCACCTGCGGAGCCTGACCCGGGTAGTCAGTGCGGACGATCACCTGAACGTCGGAGAGATCGGGGATGGCGTCGATGCGAGTCGTTTGTAGGGACCAGATCCCGGCCGCTACCGCGAGGATGAGCCCGATGACGACCAGAAACTGGTTTTCGAGCGACCAGCGGATGATGCGCGCGATCATGGGGAGCTCTCGCCGGGCTTGTTCAGCGATTCCAGTTGGGTCTGGATCGCCACTTTGATCTGCGCCTCTGAGTCGAGGAGGAACTGTCCCGAGGTGACGACCAACTCCCCTTCGGACAGTCCGGCGAGGATTTCGGTTTGCCCCTTGTAGCGGCGTCCGACCACGACTTCTCGCGAAGCGAACCGCCGGGGAGTGGTTGGTTTGTCGGAGTCAACGGTGGCTACAACGCCAGTGGGGTTGTTCAGGATTACGATGACGACGTCTCGGACGCCGGTACGCAAGATCGCCTCGCTGGGGATGATCAGGGTTTCGGGGGCGACCACCGGGTCGAAGATCACCTCGACGAACATCCCGGGACGTAGCTTGTGCGAGGAATCGAGGACCTCGACCCGGGCGGAGAGGGTACGCGTCGCGGAATTGAGTTCCGGTGCCAGGTAACCGACCCGGCCTTCGAAGACCTCGCCGGGCAGGTGGGGGAGGGATATCTTC
>JAIOJS010000296.1 GCA_019911795.1 Thermoanaerobaculia bacterium
CACCGCGTCGATCGAGGCGACCGGCGGTGACATTCCCGCCGCCGCGGCCGATCTCGGAATCCCCGCTTCGACTCTCTATCGCAGGATCAAGAAGCTCGCGATCTAACCGGAGTAAGGTACCGGGTCCCGACGACGGCACGAGAAGGCGATCAGTTTGCCAGGAGACGGGAAGCTTCGACCGACTCGGCCCACAGCGGTGCGGCCAGCGGGCGAAGCTCGAGAGCGCGTGACCAGGCAGTGAGCGCCCGCTCTGCCGCGGCTCGCGCCGCCAGCGGATCCCGGGTAGAACGAGCAATCTCGAGTTCGAGCTTAGCCCTTAGAGCCGCTGCCTCCGGATCTCGTGGCGTCTCGATCGAGTACCTATCGAGGGCCTCCAAACCGCTTCGCAGACTTGCGGCCGGGGGGTTTCCCCGCTGTGCTTCCCAAGCTGCGAGTCGCCCCCAGGCTCTCGATTCGGTGAGCGGGCAGCCAGATCGACTGGCCAGAGCCTGTGCCTCACGACAAGTGCTCTCCGAATTCGTAGCCGACGCTTTGCGGATCAAGAATTCGGCCTGCTCACACGGCAGCGACTCACCCCCGATTCCCTCCGCCCTGTCCAAAGCGGCACGTACCGGCTCCAGAAGCCGTTCGCGCCCGAGCGCATGCTCCAATCGGTAGTCGACGCCGAGGAGCTGCGTCTGGAAACTCAACAGCGCGGCGTAGAAGCGATCGGGGTCCAACTCCAGCGCCCTGCCATAGGCTTTCGCCGCCTTCTCTACGGCCGGAGTGGGATCGAGCCCCTGGTCGTAGAGGTAACGTGCTTCGACCCGATACGACTCGCCCAGACTCAACCGGGCAGACGCATAGTCCGGGGCCAGCTCGATTGATCGCCGCAACGACTCCCGGGCCGCCGCGAGTCGTGGGCCCGGGTCGATTCCATCCGTCAGACTTACCTCGGCCAAGTACACAGAGGTGTACGCCAGGTCGTTGTGAAGTACCGCCAGGGAAGGCGCCAGGGCGATCGCCTCCTCGAACGCCGCGATCGCCCCGAGGAAGGTCTCTTCGGAACCGAGGCCCTGATTGTCCAGATGGATCCCGTGCTCCAAGCCGTTGACACCGAGACTGACTCGGCAAGGGACGAACTTCGGGGCTTCTTGAACGCAACGTTCGAGCAACTCGCTCGCTCTGGCTAGATCGTCGCTGATCTCGCGATCGCTTCCTTCTGCGTGATTAGCCCGCAGGGAGTACGCGACCCCAGTATGGTAGAGAGCATCCATGAGTCGAGGGTCCAAGGCCAGGGCTCCTTCGCCATCCTCGATCGCTCGCTCGACGTGTTCGAGTGGGTCGGCACCCTGTCGCAGCGCCCGTGAGGCCAAGTGGCGTCGGAGACCGGCCCGACGGGCCAAACTCAAGGCCGAACTCGTGTCCGTCGCCACGGCAAGATCGCAGGGCTCCAGAAACCTCTCCGGGTCCTCGGGCGCCGGTAGCGATCCGACGAGGGCCACTTCGAATCGAAGCTCGGCCAGTGAGCATTCTTGCCGATAAACCTGCGGGTCGCTCCGCCCAATCTCTCGAGCTTGTCGCAGGACCTCTCTCGCCCGCGCCAGCAACTCGACGGTGTCGTCCATGGCCCCCGACTCGAAGGAGCCCTGGGCCGACTCTGCCAGGATGTCGGCAAGAAGGAGCTTGGGCTCATGATCCCAAGGCGACGCCGCTACTGCCGCGGTGACAAGAGCCTCCGCCGAGTGGAGGTCGTCCGCGAGCATGGCGACACGGGCCTGATCGAGGTCGTCGAGGTCGTCGACCGCCGAGAAGGCGTCGAGGGCAGGCTCGAGCAGTGACTCGCGCTCCCGAACGAGCTCGACATCGCGCCAGCGAGGATCGAGTCGACGGATCGAAGCCAGACGCTGTCGATAGAGGAGGAATAGGGTTCGTCCGCGAAGTCGAGCCAGTTCCGGATCGTCGTGACCGAGGCTCTGGGCCTCGTCCAGACGTAGCCGAGCCTCGTCGAGTTGCCCCAGGGCAAGTTGGGCGCGAGCAACGGCAATCAGCCCCGGCCGGAGAGCCAATCCGCCGAGTCGTCGGCTTCTCGCTTCGAGCCGAGCCATCCTCTCGGCCAAAACCTGCTTCTCGGCGGAGAGGTCGTGGCGAGGAACCAATTGAGCGATCTTCAGACGCGTTGCCACCTGCTCGGCTTCTCGGCCGAACTCCCGGGCGTAGCGGGCGGTTTGCCCGGCTTGCCAGCGGGCTCGAAACGCGACGGCGAGTGAGCCAAGGATGAGTAGCGTCGCCGTTGCGATGACCGTCGCAACAAAGCGATGGCGGATCAGGCCTTTCTTCCAACGGTAGACCCGACTGGGTGGCTGGGCCAAAACGGGTTCGCCCTTGAGGAAGTGGTCCAGGTCATCCGCCAGGAGACGGGCCGAGGCGTACCGTCTCTCGGGGTCCTTCTCCAGACACTTCGCGACGATGATCTCGAGCTCGAAGGGCAGTCCCTTCGCAACTCTGCGCAGCGGAGGCGCCTCGTCGTGCAGCGCCTGCATCAGCACCTGCACCGGATTCTCGCCGACGAACGGTCCGCGTCCGGTCAAGACTTCGAAGAGCGTGGCACCGAGGGCGTAGACATCACTACGGCGATCGAGCTGACTGCGCTCCCCGCGAATCTGCTCGGGCGACATGTAGGTCGCCGTACCGACCATCTCCCCCGTGGCCGACATCCCCGGCTGCGAAGGATCCACTGCCAGCCCGAAATCGACGACCCAAGCGTGCCATCCTGAGTCCCGCTCCTCGACCAGGATATTGCCCGGCTTGATGTCCCGGTGAATCAGGCCCGTCGAATGCGCGGCTTGAACCCCTTCCGCGACCTGCCTCAGGATATCGACCTTGTCAAAGAGCGATAGCTCGGCCATCGCAGCTCCGAGGTCACGACCCTCGACGAGTTGCATAGCGACGAATGGCTTCTCGTCGAGCTTGCCGACTTCGTAGATGTGGCCGACGTTCTCGTGGTTGACCCGGGACTGATGCCGCGCTTCCCGCTGAGCCCTCGCGAAGAGTAGAGGGTCATCGCCCCGAAGAATCTTGAGTGCCACTTCGCGACCGAGCACCGAATCGTTGGCTCGATAGACCTGCCCCATACCTCCGGCGCCAAGCAGCGCCAGGATCTCGTATCGGTCTTTCGTCTCTGCCACGCTCGAAACCATACTCCATTGCCCCAGGCCAGTGCTGTGGTCGGCGCTGCAGTTCCGGCGTCGACCGCGGCCCTTCGATGCCAAGGATTCATTCCAGGAGCTGGCATTGGCCGTGATCATCCGTCAGGATGGAACGATGAACTCCCGAGTCAAAGGCCTTCTCATCGTTGTCTTCGCGGTACTGGCCTTGGTACTCTTCGGTCGCTACTTTGCCAATCAGCTCTCCTCGGTCAGCACCCTCGAAAGGCCACCGGGAGTGATGTTGGCACCTCCGCCCGAGGTGCCGGTCGAAGACCTCGGTGCGGCCACCCGAAGCGAAGCAGCGGACCACCTGGTGTCCCTGCTCTCAGGGACCGGGCCCTCGACGGTTGCCGTCCATTTCTTCCCCAGCGGTGGCCAGGAGCTCTACTGGATCATCGATCGTGATGCAGGCTCCGAATCTCTCGTCGAAAGGCGCTCGGGTCCGGGCAACACTCGGGTCGAAACGCGCTGGCAGGGTTCCCTGACGGAGCGTCTGGCCTGGATTCAAGTACACGGCACGCCCGACGCACCCCACCTCGCCTCCGGTGAATCGACCAACCTCTACCACTAGCCCCCTTCCACCCAAGCCGTCGACGAAAGTCGACTTCATTCCGCTGTTCCGAAGACCGCCCTCGCCTGTCTCATTCCACATGGCGAGTTCAACCAGCCGCACTCAGACGAACCGCGATCACCTCGACCGTCGATCTCTGGCATTGAGCGGAGGTCGTCGTCGTTCGTCGCGCAACCCGCGTCCGGCGGAATCCGTATTGGTAAGGATCCTGTACCCAACGTCAGCGCCGCCATGGCATGCCAACGATGAACTGCGTCCTAGCCTGCTACGATCTCGCCATCTGATGCACCAAAACCTCGAGCAGGCCAACGACGAAGAGCTGATCGCGCTCCATCGGGCCGACAAGGATCCGGACGCCCTGTCCATCCTCTACCGGCGCTACTACGTGCGCGTGGCTTCGTGGTGCCTGCGTTTTTCTGGGCACCCCGGTCAGTCCGAGGAGCTGGCTCAGGAGGTCTTCACTCGCGTCCACAGCAAGCTCGATTCGTTTCGGGCCGACAGCCGCTTCTCGACCTGGCTGTACACCGTCACTCGGTCGGTGGTCATCAACCGAGGTATCTCAGAACGACGTCGCCAGATGACGCCCCTCGACAGCGAGTCGGTACCTGAACCGTCGGCCCCGGATCCCGCGATCGACGATCTCCTGGTGAACGAAGAGTCGGCGGCCGTGCTGCGGGAAGCCCTCGACGACATCGACCGCACCGAGGCCCAGGTCCTCTACCTGCACTACGTCGACGGCCTGACCCTGCCCGCCATCACCGAGTTGCTCGGATTCACCAACGCCTCGGGCGCCAAGAAGTACATCGTCAACGGTAGACGCCACCTACGCGAGTCGCTAGCTCGCCGCGGCGTGGCAGGAGCGCAGTGAAGAGATGACCCAACCTACAAACCAAGACCTCTTGGGAGATGTCCTTCGCGCTGCTTTCCGCGAAGGCCCGGACGCCGTGACGACGACGGCGCCATCCTGCCTGCCCCTCGAGCGGTTGGCAGAGATCGGTTCGGGAGAGACGCCCTCCGAAGTCGAGAAGTCTCACGTCAAGGACTGCGCACGGTGCTCCGCCGAGATCGCCTTGGCGGCCGCCTTCTACGAGGACGAGTCTACCGCGGGAGCCCACGCCGAAGAGGTCGGACGCATCGTCGAGATCCTCGAAGCGAGGCATTCCGCTCTGCGATCCGAACCCGCCGCTCATTCCGCCGCTCACTCCGTCGCTCACTCCGCCGATAACACG
>JAIOJS010000030.1 GCA_019911795.1 Thermoanaerobaculia bacterium
CCACTCAGGTAGTCGCCAACCAACGTCTGTGCGGTCTCGCTGCGACCGAAGAAGCTGTCCACCGACTTGCCCATCGAAATCGCGTTGACGATCTTGTCGAAGAACACCGCCTCGCCACCGACGATGTCGATCTTGGCGTTCTTGAGGGCTTCGGCCATGACCATCGCCTGCTGCTCGGCCACCGCCCGGTGGGCGTGGATCGCCTCGAGCTCGACCTCTTTGTCCTTCTCCAGGTGGAGTCGGTACTCCTCGTGCTCACGACTGGCATCGTCGAGGAGTTTCATCGCCTCGGCTTTCTCGGTGATGCCCGCGGCTTCGGCCGACATCGTAGCCCGCAACGCCGTCGCATCGGCATCGCCCTTCTCTCGTGTGATCCGGGCCTCGGCGAGTCCGACCTTCTCCAAGGCCGCGGCACTGGCGTCTTTCACCCTGATCTCGGCAAGGCCGGAGGCCGCCTCGTGGGCCTGGATCCCCTCGGCCAGGCGGATCTTGGCCTTGGCTTCCTTGTCCGCCGCTTCGAGTTCGGCTTCGGCCATGACGAGCCGTTCTTTCGCCTTGAACTTCGAGGCCTGCTCGGACGCTTCGGCGGCCTTGATGTCCTTGATGAGGACCTCTTCGGCCTGTCCCTCGGCGGCGATGACCAGTGCCGATTTGTTGCGCCGAGCCTCCTCGACCACCCGCAGCTCCTTGATCCGTTCCTCCTCTTCGGCGACGGTTTTCTCGACCGCGATCTTCTCGCGCGTCACCTCGGCGATCAGTCGCCGCTCCTGCTCGAGTTCCTTCTCCATCGCGATGCGCTGGAGCTGCACTTCACGCTCGCGATCGACCGCCTCCAGGGCCCTCGCCTTCTCCACTCGCTCGCTCTCGATAGCGACCACCCGCTCGCGATTCTTCTCCGCCACCTCGACCTGACGCTTGCGGTTTTCTTCCGCGATCTCGAGTTCTTCGTCGGCGGCGATCCGGGCCGTCTCGGAACGCAGACGCTCCTCCGCAGCCACCTTGTCGATCTCCGCCTGTTCGCGCGATTTGACGGTCAAGATCTCGCGCTGCTGCTTGGCCTCAGCGTCCGTGCGCTGACGCTCCAACTCCAGGATCGCTTCCTCGGCCTCGACGTCCTGCTTCTTGATCGACTTGCGTTCGTTGTTGGTGTACTCGTTGGTCCGCACGTGCTCGATCGAGGTGAGCTCGGTGATCTTGCGGATACCCTGCGCGTCCAGGATGTTGCTCTCGTCGAGGGAGTTGAGCGGAGTCTGCTCCAGAAAGTCGATCGCCGCGTCCTCCAGAACGTAACCATTGAGGTCACGACCGATGATCTCGACGATCCAGTCGCGGAACTCATTGCGCTTGGTGTAGAGATCGACGAAGTCGAGCTTCTTACCCACCGTCTTGAGCGCTTCGGAGAACTTGGCGCTAAAGAGCTCCTCCAGGGTCCGCTGGTCAGAGGCGCGAACGCAGCCGATCGCCTGTGCCACCTTGATGACATCCTCCTGCGTCTTGTTCACCCGCACGAAGAAGGTCACCTTGATGTCGGCCCGGATGTTGTCCTGACAGATCAGGCCCTCTTTACCGCGTCGATCGATCTCGATCGTCTTGACCGAGATGTCCATCACCTCCGCTTTGTGGAAGATGGGAAGGACCACGGCGCCGGTAAAGGTCACCTCCGGGTCTTTCTTCATCTTGTTGACGATGAGAGCCTTACCCTGCTCCACCTTGCGGTAGAACTTGGCGATCGCCACCAGGAACCCGATCGCGAAGAACGCCAAAACGCCCACGATCATCATCAGAGCTGCGAAATTCATGAATCCCCCTTTATACGGTCAGTCCAGGATCCGCAGGGCTGACGAGATAGACGTCCTCCTCGCGGTCATAGTCGAATACCAGCGCGAGATCCCCGCGCGTCAATGAGTTGTCTTGGCTACAGCGTACGTCGACGAGTAGACCGGCACCGCCGTCTTCGATCTCGGCCCGACCGAACGTGGAATCCACTCGGACGCTGACGATGGTGCACACGCGACCCGTGAAGGAGCTGCGGCGTGGGGCCAGCACCGTCTTGAAGGCGGGACGCAGCGGCTTCACGATCCTTGCGGTCAAGAACACGGCGACTGTGAGGCTGGCGATCGCGATGAGGCCCCCCATCAACACCGAGCCGGCCCAATCCGCGGCGAAGCGCGCCACCAGGTCGACGCCGAACATCGAGGCTACCCAGGCGAGGAAGACGAGAAGGCTGAGCGAAATCGTGAGCGGAACCCCATGCAAACCGAGAACATGAAGTAAGCCGGCGATTCCGGACAGCGATCCCTCTCCGTCGGCAGCGCCGTCCGCGGCGCCTTCCGCTGCACCCTCCGCGGCCCCTTCCAGGGCACCGTCCGCTGCTCCATCGACCGCTCCGTCGATTCCTCCGTCGATTGCTCCGTCCAGGGCATCGAGAGCTCCGTCCAAACCCGTATCGAATGCCTCGGTCAAGCCGTCGAAGTCGAGGACGTCGATGTCGACGGCACCCAGGATCACCATCAGCCAATAGAGCAGGGCCAGGACGAGGAGAGCCGTGAACAGGGCGACGGGGAATGTCGTAATGAGACTCAGAAGTTCGGTCATGGGTAGCACCTTTCACCATCTTGTACGGGCTGAGTGCCGAGTTTATTCGACCCAGCAAACTAGGCTAGAACTGAACACTCCAATGTGCTTGCTCCGTGGTAGAGTTCCGTCTGGCCCGGTGCGCCAGGTGCATCCGGAGTCAACTCAACTGCGATCAGACGAACTCAGAAACCCGCTCTTTCTATACGTTTCCGTCGTCCAACCTTAGCTCGCGCCAAGCGATCAAGAAGAGCACCTCTCGAAATCTCGAGCGTGAGGCCCCAGATCCATCGATCGGCCCACGCAAATGGAGACCTACGTCGTGTCCCAGAACTCAGTCTCGCCTAGCCCAGTTTCCCCAAGCCCAGTTGCGCTGAACTCACCCGCACCGCATCCGTCCAGCCAGAGCGGCGCCGTGGGCCCGAGCCGTTCGCCGCAGGCCGGTGTAAAGAGAAGTTCCTCGAACGATCCTCTCACCGTGACTGCCGGCGATATTATGTACCGCGACTTCGTCAGCGCGGGTCCTAAGGCGTCGGTCATCGACCTCCTTCGCCTCTTTCACAGCCACCGCATGCGGGCAATTCCTATCGTCAACGACGACGATGAGCTTCTCGGCATCGTGACTGACGCCGACCTGTTCCTGAAGAAGCGCGGCCTGCCCCATTCGCGCGAGAAGGCTCCCGCTCTCTTCGGAGAGTTCGTCAACTCCCGGGACCTCGGCGGCAGAGCCGATCTCGGAACGACTTCAGCCCACGACGTCATGAGCAACCGAGTCGTCACGATCGAGGAGGACCTCACCACTCCCGAGATCGCCCTCCTCATGTGTGATCGCCACCTGCACACCGTTCCGGTGATGCGCGGTCGCAAGGTGGTCGGTGTGGCGCGTCGCTATGACGTGCTGGCTCAGATCTTCGGCATCGAGGACGCCGCTCCGCTCGCCGCGGCGGCGGGTTGATCTAGGACCAACCGGTCCGCCCCGACCGGTTTTGGCTACCTCGCCGCCGGTCCCCGTCCCAGGATCACGGCCAAGATCCGCAACGGCTTCAAGTGATCGGCGAGGATCTTGAGGATCGTCAATAGAGGAATGGCGATCAAGGCCCCGGGAATTCCCCACAGCCAGCCCCAGAGTAGAAGCCACGAGAAGACGATCAGGGGATTCATGGCGAAGCGACGCCCGACCACCACGGGGGTAATCACCATCCCTTCGAGGACGGTGAGAAAGGCGTAGGCAGCGGGCGCCATCAACGCGGTCGACAGTGGTTCCAGACTGATCAGGGAAGCCGCTCCCACGATGGTCACTCCCGCCGCCGCCCCGAGGTAGGGAACGAAGTTCAGAAAAGCTGCCATCACGCCCCACAACCAGGGGCTGGGGACACCGATCAGGTAGAGGCTGAGGCCTACCAATCCACCCAAAGTCAAGTTGATGACAGTGATGGTCAACAAGTAGCGAGACGTCTCACGCTCGATCTGTTGGGCGATGGAGCGCGCCCGGGTACGCTGAGAATCGGTGGCGAGATTGGAGAGACACCGATCGAGAAGATCCTCTCCATAGAGCAGTATGAGCAACAACAGGAAGACCACGAGGACGGTTGTCGCCGCGAACGAACGCACGACCACCAAGAGCGAATCGGACGGAGGCCTTACCTTGACCTCGCTGCCCTGTTTGCCGCCGTCGATGTCGGTAATCTGTTGAACCTGACGCGCGGCTCGACTGACCTCCTCCACCGGACGTCGAACGTCCCTCAGTTGGTGCTCGAGGCGACTGAGGGTCTTCGGCGCCCTGGCCAGCCAGCCGGCCGCCGGTTCGCGGAGTTCGATCGCCGCGGTGAGCCCCCCTCCCACCAGCAACAGGACCGCGAACGTGGCCCCGATCTCCCGCGGGATGTGCCGCTTCTCGAGCCAGGCTACGGGACTCCTCAGGAGCTGAGCCAGGAGAAGAGAAAGGACCAACGGAAAAGCGACGACCTGAGCCCATTGGACAAAATAGAGCCCCGCCAGAACGACTAGAGTCGCCAAGAGCCCAGTGCGAACACCTGCGGTCCCTCCATCTCGAAAGGTCGGCGAGGTCGGCTGCGGGGTAGCATCCGGAGCGAGGGCAGACGGTTGCTGGTCGGGTGACCCGTCATCGGTCATCGGCGGCGGGACCTTCCCTGGTTGGTGAGGAGCCGGGCGAACAACACTCGAGTCTCCCGGAGTTAGCGATACGTGAACTGTTCGTCGATTGCGAAGTCGAACTCTACCTCACGCCAACGCGTTGCGTCCCCTGGAACCGCTTCCAGGGAACGAAACGAGGGTCGCCTAACCTACGACCTTAGGCGAGCACGCCGAAGCGGCCGGCCCGAACGTCCGCAATAGCGGCCTCGATCTCCTCGGGCTTGTTCATCACAAACGGGCCGTAGGCCACCACGGGCTCGTCGATCGGCTCTCCCCCGACAACCAGGAACTCGACATCGGTCTCGGCCTCGAGATGGATGTCCGCGCCGGTTTGCTCAAACACTGCCAGTTGACGAGACTCCACGGTGTGGGTCGTCGCGGCTTTCAGGGTCCCCGAACGGACGAAAACGGCCACCGAAAAGCCCTCGGGCACCGGCAGAATCGCCTCCGAACTGGCTTCGAGCCGACCGTCCCAGAGAATGACCGGCGTCACGGTTTGCGCCGCAGACGGCGTTGGTCCGAAGTCGCCGGCAATCACCCGTAGAGAACCCTTACCTTCCGCCAACTCCACGGTCGGAATCCGGTCGCGCAGGAGTTCCTGGTAGCGCGGCGGCGTCATCTTGTGCGATGCGGGCAGGTTGACCCACAGCTGGGCCATCTCCAGAACACCTCCCTCGCGGGTGAACTGGGCGGAGTGCTTCTCCTCGTGGAGTACTCCCGAGGCCGCGGTCATCCACTGGACGTCCCCCGCAGAGATACTCCCGCTGTTGCCGGCGGAGTCTCGATGCTCGAGCTCTCCCTGGTACACCACTGTCACCGTCTCGAAGCCACGGTGGGGATGGGTATCCACCCCGCGCGGCTTCTCCGACGGGCCGAAACCGGCGGGGCCTGCGTAGTCCATCAGGATATAGGGGCTGACGCTCTTCCCCACCGTCTGGGGAGAGATCACCGACGTGACCGGAAACCCATCCCCTACCCAGTGCATCGGGGGGGCTGGTTGGATCTGTCGGATCGCTTTGGTCGTCATATCTTCGTTGCTCTTGGTCATTGGGATACCTCACTTTCGAGGGACAGGATAGGATCGACCCAGCCTGGCGTCCAGTACGCACATTGAAGTCCCTTGGTATCTTCGAGGATAGTGATGTCCGCAGCCTTGATCCCTAATTCCAACCTACCGTCGGCGGACGAGAACGCTCCGAGCTGTCCCGTAGAGGTGACTCTGGCGATCATCGGCGGTAAGTGGAAGGTCCTCATCCTCTTCTATCTCCTCGACTCGACCCAACGCTTCAACGAGCTTCAGCGCCTACTCCACGGGATCACCCACCGTACTCTGGCCCGACAACTCAAGGAGCTGGAACGCGACGGTATTGTTCATCGCGAGGCCTATGCCGAGATTCCACCTCGTGTCGAATATTCGCTCACCGTCCAAGGCAGAAGTCTGGAACCCGTCCTGCGCCAGATGCACGACTGGGGCAACAAGTTCGAAGCCACTTCCCCCGAGACGAGGTTCCCGGAATGACCAAAGGAAGACTCGAGGCCTTTAGCGACGGCGTCCTCGCCATCATCATCACGATCATGGTTCTGGAGATGAAGGTCCCGCATGCCGGCACCTTCCCGGATCTCATGCCTCTGATCCCAGTGTTCATGAGCTACGTGCTCAGCTTCATCTACCTCGGGGTCTACTGGAACAATCACCATCATCTGCTCCATGCAACCCAGCATGTGGGAGGCGGCGTGCTGTGGGCCAATCTCCACCTGCTCTTCTGGCTCTCGCTCGTCCCCTTCGTCACGGGATGGATGGGCGAAAATCACTTCGCCCGGGACACCACGATCCTCTATGGTGTGATCTTGATGATGGCGGCCGTGGCCTACTTCATTCTGCAAGGCACCATCTTGAAACGGCATGGTCGGGACTCGGCACTGGCCAGGGCCCTCGGTAAAGATCGCAAGGGAAAGCTCTCGATGCTGCTCTATGGGGTAGCGATCGCCGCTGCGTTCCTCCACCCCTGGATTGCATGCGGTCTCTATGCCCTGGTCGCACTGATGTGGCTAGTCCCTGATCGACGCATCGAGAGATCGATGGGACTCGCCGACTAAGCTCGCCGACTAAGGCAGCGTCCCGCAGCCCGTGGCAGACAGTAGGCTCGGTCTACTGTGGACTGTAACCCTCAAACGGTTAGTGGTTGGGCGTGTCATCAGGGGCGAGATCAAGTCGCCCCGACGCAGGCATAGCGGGGCCTATGTCGAGGAGGGGCAACACCGAGCTCGGCCCTGAGGGCCGGCCAGACGCCAATCGTTTGGGGGTTACAGTCCACTAGGGTTCGAGGACGACTTTGGAGCAGCCTTCCTCTCGTCGGGCGAACATGCCGTAGGCCTCGACACCCTGATCGAGCGGCAGCCGGTGGGAGACGACGCTGTCGAAGGGAAATCGTGCCTCGATCAGGAGTTCGAGGGCCGAGTCGACAAAGCGCCGCGCCGAACATCGTCCAGTTCGGTAGGTCAAGTTCTTGTCGTAGAGCTCGGCTGGGGTGACGGAGAGCCGAGGCTCCGTATGGACACCGACCGCCCCGAGGGTACCGCCGGGACGCAATATCTCGTAGGCCGCACGGGTCGCGGCGGGGGATCCCACCGCCTCCAGGAC
>JAIOJS010000297.1 GCA_019911795.1 Thermoanaerobaculia bacterium
CACCACGACGACCTTGGCGACCCGAAGCACGAAGATACTCGGATCCTTCATGCCCCACTCGACGTAAGGAATGTCAAAGGTAGCGTTGGCGATGAGTTGTCCAGCCTCTTCATGGACCGTGACCGGAAGCGTGAGCGGATGGTCTTCGCCGTGGATCGAGATCGATCCGATGAGTTGAATCGAGCTCGGGCCCTCGGTGGCCAACGCTCCACGCAGGCCGCTGGCACTGAAGACAAAAACCGGGAACAAGCTGCTCTCGAGTACCTTCTCGTGCATGTCGCGGTCCCGCTTCTCGTTCCCGGTCTCGGTCCTTACGGCATCGATCGTGATCTCGCCCGAAGCGGTGCCTCCCTCGAAGTCCAGGGTGAGTTCTCCAGAACGGAGGTAGAGGGAACCCTCGACATCATGCCCCGTCGCCCCCAACTCGAAGGTCACCTCGGTGGCCTCTGGGTCCAAAGTCAAGGTCTGCTTGCTGGAAAGCCCGGGAAGTGCGCCCAGGGCAAGCGAAAGCAAGACCAACAGTGACACTCGGACAAGACATCGCGTCTGCTTGGATAGGGTCATGACCTAGCTCCTGCCGGCTCGGAGTCGAGTTGATTCTCGATTCACCGCTCGACTGAGACGGTAGAAGAGGGGACATGAACGAGACGTGAACCGACGGCGAGCCCCTATAATCCGGGCGTGGATGGAAAGTAGGGATGCGAATCCTGGTCGTAGAAGACGATGCAACGCTAGCCGAAGCTCTGGTGGAGATACTCCAGGGCGAGAACTATGCCGTGGACTGCGCCAAGAGCGGCTCCGAGGCGGACATCCAGGTCGCCGTCAATAGCTACGATCTCATCGTTCTCGACTGGAGCATCCCCCCTCCCTCCGGGCTCGAGCTCTTGCAGTCGTGGCGCAACCAGGGAATCGCCACTCCTGTACTCATGCTGACCGGACGCCTCGACCTGGAGGATCGGGTGAGTGGGCTCGACTCAGGAGCCGACGACTACCTGACCAAGCCGTTCGCGTTTGCCGAACTCCTGGCGCGGGTCCGATCTCTGTTACGACGTCGAGACCGTCCCCTGCCCCCCTTGGAGACCGACGGTCTGCAGTTCGACCGGCATGAGAGGAGAGTCACGATCGACGGCGACCCAGTGCATCTGACGCCCAAGGAGTTCGGCATCCTGGAGTACCTGCTGCGCAATCTGGACCGGCCGGTCAGCCGAGAGGAGTTGGTGGAGCACGTTTGGGACGACTCCTTTTCGGCCATGAGCAACTCCGTCGATGTGATCGTCTCGCGCTTGCGACGCAAGGTCGACGGCGACAGGCCGGAGAAGCTCCTCCACACCATGACCGGTGTCGGTTATCGACTCGCTTCGAAGAGATCGGTACCCGAATGACCGGGAGCAGGGAGTCGAGTTGGCTCCGGCCCTCGGTGTTGGTGCTGGCTGCAGGTATCGCAACGCTTCTCTTGATATGGCTCCTCGGTCGCTTTCAGCTCCAAGCCTGGGAAATCGACAGCACCATGGCGCGATCGGTGAGCACGGTGCGTCGCGAGCTCGAGGTCCTGCAACAACCGGAATCCCTGTCGGGCCCGCTTCCAAGAGAACACCTGGCACAGCTCAAGGAAGCCCTCGATGAACTCGCCCTCGCCGCCGGCTTGGAAGACGAAGCCGCCGACCGAGCCGTCCGCGAGGAGGCCACCGCCATGGGCCAGAGCATTGCCGAGTTGCTGGACCATCCAGCGCCCGACACTTTGCTCCCACTCCTCGAGAGCCTGCGGGAGCGAGCGGGCGAGGTGGAGGGGGCGGTAGCCTTCCACTCCGCCGAGCACCGACACTGGGCGCGACGCCTCCTGGTGGGAGCCCTCCAGGGTTGGGGCCTCATCATCGCGCTCGTCGTCGCCCTCCTCGCCACCTGGGAACGACGACGCGCGGCTGAGGAGCGAGAGATCGAGGAGAGCCGTGACCGCATGGTCCGGGCCCAGAAGATGGACGCAGTCGGCCGGTTGGCAGGAGGCATCGCTCACGACATCAACAACCACCTGGCCTCGATCCGAGCCCACACCGAACTGGTGCTGCACCGTCCGCAGACCCCGGCGGCCCTCGAGAGAAAGATGAATCTCATCCTGGAGACGGTACTCAAGGCCTCGTCTCTCCTAGAGAGGCTCCTCACCTTTGGAGGCCGACAGCCGACCCAGTCGGAGCGACTGGATTTGAACGATGTCGTCAGCAGTTTCGAGACCGTTCTGCGGGGCGCCGTTCCCGATGCTATCGATCTGGAGTTTCAGCTGGCTCCAAACCTCGAGTCCATCCACGGGAACGTCTCCCAGATCGAGCAGCTCCTTGCGAATTTGGTGGTCAACGCTCGAGATGCCATCCAGGGCAAGGGGAGAATCGTCGTCTCGACGCGAAGCCAAGTGGCCGACGGCAAGCGAATCAACCTCCTCTCGGTCTCCGACGATGGATGCGGTATTCCGATCGCGAACCAAGACAAGGTCTTCGATCCCTTCTTCACCACCAAGGCGGGGTCGGGAAGTAGCGGTCTCGGCCTCGCGGCCGTTTACGCCACGGCCGAGCAGTCCGGTTGGACGATCGGGTTCGAATCGACGCCGGGCGAGGGAACCACTTTTCTCGTCTCCATGTCGACGGACGAAAAACCCGCCCGTGGCCCGGTGGAGCCCCGTGGCGGTGAGCCCGACGACGCGCCCCGAGGGGAGGAGAGCTTGCTCCTCGTCGACGACAACGAAGTCCTCGCCGACGCCGCGGCGACCTTCCTCTCTTCCCTCGGCTATCGCGTTCGGCTCGCGAAGACGCTGTCTGAGGCACGATCACTGGCAGCGGAGAATCCCTTCGATCTCGTCATCTGCGACGTCCAACTCCCGGACGGTAGTGGCGCCGACCTCCTCTCGGAGCTCCGACAGCAGCGTCCCACCAAGGCCCTCTACATGTCGGGGTACACGGATCGGATCGCCTTGCGGTCGGGACTCCGGTCTGACGAGGCCTTCTTTGTCAAAAAGCCCTTCTCGGTGGCGGGTCTCAGCCGCATGGTGCGCCGCCTTCTCG
>JAIOJS010000031.1 GCA_019911795.1 Thermoanaerobaculia bacterium
AGCGCGCAGTTTCTAGCCGAGGGCCTGCAGCGGGCTCTGGACGAGGAGACGGGGCACGTCCTCATCGACTTCTCGCGCATCAACTACATGGACTCCACCGGCATCGGTGAACTGGTCGGCTACCTCGGACGTTTCCGCGACCTCGACCGCAAGATGGTGCTGATCAACCCCTCCGATCGCATCCGTCGGCTGCTCTCGATCGCCCAGATCGAGTCGCTCTTCGTCATCAGCAAGGACGTCGAGTCGGCGCTGGCCGCGGTCTGCTAGAGGGTCTAGCCGATAGGGGGGAGAGAGGACGGCCCCTTCGCGGGTCGGTAAGGGGCCTCGACTTGCCGGAGAACGCCGAATCGGGTAGAAACAGATCTACGTCCTGCGGTACCTTGCCGCCGTGACTCACGCCGTCCCAAACCCACCGAAGACTCCCCCGTTTCCAGACCTCTTCCAGGCCGCCCCAAGGCCGCTCTTCTATTAAGGAGCCCCTCCATGACGACCGATACCACGAGCGCTGCCACCGCAGCCGCCATCCGCGCCTTCGCCGAGAAGAACTCCGAGTGGGTGTTCCACGATCAGGCCACCCTCGCCGAGCACGAGACCGATTGGGGTCGCTGGAAGTTCGAGACCCCCGGCGCCGTCGCCCGTCCCCGCGGTACCGCCGACGTCGTCACCCTCGTCAACTACTGCCGTGAGAACAACGTCCCGCTGACGCCCCGCGCCAACGGCCACAGCCAGAGCGGTCAGTCCACCAGCGACGGCGGCATCGTCCTCGACATCAAGTCGATGCAGGAGATCCGCGGTATCGACGAAGCCACCGGCACCGTCGACTGCGACGGCGGCGTCGTCTGGCGCGACCTCTGCGACTACACGGTCCCCAAGGGCTACGTCCCTCGCGTCCTCACCAACAACCTTGCGGTCTGCGTCGCCGGCACCATCTCCGTCGCCGGCATCGGCGCGGCCAGCTTCCGCTACGGCCTGCAGGCCGACAACGTCACCGAGATGGAGGTCGTCACCGGCACCGGTGAGGTCGTCGTCTGCTCCCGCGAGAAGAACAAAGACCTCTTCGACGTGGTGCGCTGCGGCTACGGCCAGTTCGGCATCATCACCAAGGCCAAGGTCATGGTCCGTCCCTGCAAGCAGAAGGTCCGCATGTACCACCTGCTCTACGACGACCTCGGCGTGTTCATGAAGGACGCCGAGCGCATCATGGATCCCGACGACAACAAGTACCACACCCTCGAGTCGCGCAGCGCTCCCTGTCCCATCTTCACCAAGCGCATCGGCGAGGGCATCGAGCTCGCCAAGGGCATGCAGCTCTACGCCTACTGGATGTACCCGCTCTTTCTCACCGTCGAGTACGACGAGGGCGAGGATCCCAACGACGCCGAGTTCATCGACGGTCTCAACTACTACAAGAACCTCGGCACCGTCGAGTACTCGCAGCTCGAGTTCCTCAACCGCCTCGAGCCCGTCTTTGAACTCTGGCACCGCGCCAACGCGTGGGAGATGGCCCATCCCTGGATGGAGGTCATCATGCCCTGGGATGTCGCCCAGTCCTACATCGAGTTCGCCCAGGAGAACCTGCCCCCGCAGGCCCTCGGCGCCGGCGGTCACGTCCTCCTCTGGCCGGCCTGTACCCTGAGCTCCGACTCGCCCCTCTTCATCCACCCCGAGGGTAAGTTCAACATGGGCTGGGGAATCCTCCCCGCCGTGCCGCAGAAATTCCTCGACCAGGCGTTGATGTCGCTCGAGATGGCGTCCGAAATGGCCATCGGCTACGGTGGCAAGCGCTACCTGTCCGGTTACATCACCTTCGACACCGCCGAGAAGTGGGCCAACCACTTCGGCGACAAGTGGGGAATGGTCTGCGACGCCAAGAAGCGCTTCGATCCCGCCGGCATCCTCGCCCCCGGCTTCATCCAATACCCGGAGAACAACTAGACATGAATTCTGCCGACAATGCCGCCGACACCGCCGCTGACACCGCCGCTGATCTAGCCGAGACCAAAACCCTGACCATCGTCCGGGTAGCGCACAGCCCCGACTCCGACGACGCGTTCATGTTCTACGCCATGACCCAGGGCCTCCTCGACGACGACGGCCTCGCCATCTCCCACGTCCTCTGCGACATCGAGACCCTCAACCAGGCCGCCTTCGAAGGCACCTACGAGATCAGCGCCGTCTCCATCCATGGCTACGCCCACCTCGCCGACAAATACCAGCTCATGCCCTCCGGAGCCAGCTTCGGTGACGGCTACGGCCCCCTCGTCGTCACCAAGGGCCTCCGCACCCGCGAGAGCCTCGCCGGCGTCAAAGTTGCCGTCCCCGGCCAACTCACCTCCGCCCACCTCGCCCTCCGGCTCTGGCAACCCGAGGTCGAGGTTGGCATCGTTCCCTTCGACAAGATCATGGATGTTGTTCAGAGTGGCGAGTACGAAGCGGGTGTCGTCATCCACGAGGGCCAGCTCACCTATATGGACGAGGGCCTCAACGCTGTCGTCGATCTGGGGGCCTGGTGGAAGGAAGACACTGGATTGCCGTTGCCACTGGGTGGCAACGTCATTCGGCGGGATATCCCGGAAGAGCTGAAGATGCGACTGTGTACGCTGCTACGGCAGAGTATCGACTACGCCCTGGACCGGAGGGGCGAGGCGCTCGACTTCGCCATGAAGTATGCGCGGGGGTTGGAGACCAGCCGCGAGAAAGCGGATCAGTTTGTCGGCATGTACGTCAACGAGTGGACGCAGGAGTATGGGGAGAAGGGTAGGGAAGCGGTTCAGCTGCTGTTGGATCGGGGGTTTGAGGCTGGGGTGATACCGATGCGGGTTGTGGCGGAGATTTTGCCTGACGGGAATGGCTGATGCGGATACTGCTGGTCGGGGCGTCGGGAACCATTGGGAAAGCCGTGGCCGCCGAGCTTGGTCAGCGGCATGAAGTGGTTTCAGCGGGGCGGAACTCGGGGGATGTGCGGATCGATATTACCGATCCGCAGTCTATTCGCGCCGCTTATGCGGCGGCCGGGGATCTGGACGCGGTGGTCAGTGCCGCCGGGCATGTGACCTTTGCTCCGTTTGAGGAGATGGAAGCTGCCGACTACGACATTGGTCTACGCGACAAGCTGATGGGGCAGGTCAACCTTGTGCTCTTGGGGCGGAAGGTGGTTGCTGATGGTGGGTCCTTTACCCTGACCACTGGGGTTCTCGCTGAAGACCCTATCCGCATGGGCACCTCCGCCTCGATGGTCAACGGCGCCGTCAACGCC
>JAIOJS010000298.1 GCA_019911795.1 Thermoanaerobaculia bacterium
GGTCCGGCTGATGAGGGTCCCCAGGGCCAGAACCTGTGAGTCGAGCGACGACATGACGGCGGCCAGGACTCCGGCCGCGAGGAGTCCGGCCATGATCGCGGGTGTGTTCAGTTCGATCATCCGAATCAGCACCGACCCCGCCGCGGGGCCTTCGAGGCCGGGGATCTGGACCGCGCCGGCGACGCCGAGCAGCACGCTTGGCAGCCAGACTGCGGCCACACAGAGCGGATAGGCGACGACCGGAAGCCGGAAGGCAGCGCCACTCCGGGCCGTGAGCCAGTGCATGAAGATGTGGGGGAACATTCCCACCGAAAGGGGGATCAACATGTACGAGAGCATCTCACCGGGCGAGATGACGCCCCCCCGGACGAGCAGTTCGGGCCGTTCGTCATTCACCGCGTCAAAGATTGCCCCGAGACCTCCCGACGCCCGAATGATCAGTACCGCGGCAAGGCCGCCAAGGAGCAGAAACACCGTGGTCTGGAAGGCATTCGCCCAGGCGGTGCCCCGCACTCCACCGAGGCCGACGTAGATCAGCACGACGGTGCAGAGGGCGAGTGAACCTAGCCACTCCGGAATCGCTCCGTCGGTGATCTGGGTCAACGTTATCCCGGCACCCTTGATCCCTATCAGCAAGTAGGGCAGGAGGAAAACGACGAGGAGAGCGAGCAGGAGACGTCCGACCGTACGCGAACCCCAGCGTGCCTCGAACAGCTCGGTCTGGGTGACGAATCCATGCCTCCGGCCCAGGCGCCACAGCGGAACTCCGACCCCGAGGAACACGGCGGGAACGATGAGGGCTGACGACGAGGCCATCAGGGCGAAGACACCGATGCCGCGCCGGTAGGCCTCCCCCGACGCACCGAGCAGAGAGAAGGCGGTCATGTGGGTGCCGAAGAGAGAGAGCAGGAGGACGACGGGACCGATCGAACGGCTGGCGACGAAGAAGTCCTCGCCGGACTGAAGCCGGCGAGTGCGGCTGGCGACGCCGATGCCGAGAACGAGGAGAACGTAGAGGACGACGACGGTGAGCGTCACGGTACGTGGGGGTCCTCGCTGGCAGACCGGGAAGCGTCGTCCCGGGTTAGCGGTCCGACGACGAGCAGGAGGAGGATGCTCACTAGACCACAGTAGGCTACGTGGTAGGCAAGGCCGATCGGGAGTCCAGCCAGGCGTTGGGCGCTATCCCACCACCACAGATCCTGATGCAGCACGAACAAGACGACGAATCCGATCAGAGCGGCCAGGCCAGCGCCGCGTCGGCTCACGAGGCGCGCTCGACCCGGGTGACCGCGAGGTGGTCCTCGAGATCGGCGAGCAGGCCCTCCGGCGAGCGTTCGAAGACTCTCCCAACCAGCATGTCGACGAGGTCCTCCCGCCGATTGGGGTACCGTCGAAGGAAGGCGCCGAAGCTGAAGTCGGGGTCATAGTAGGAGCGCACCAGCTGCTTCAGGGCGTCGACCCCCTGGGTCAAGGTCGACTCGAAGCGACCCAGAGAGGCGGCGCTCACGTCATCCTCGTTGAGCCCGGCATGGATCGCGTCGGCCGCCATCTCACCCGACGCAAGGGCGAGGAAGACACCCGTCGAGTAGATCGGATCGAGGAAGCCGAAGGCGTCGCCGACCAGGACCCACCCGTCACCGCTCAGTTGGCGGCTGCGGTAGGAGTAGTCCTTCAAGGCGGACATGGATCGTACTTGCCGGGCGCTCTCCAGCCTTTCCGCGAGGGCGGGACAGTCGGCGAGCTCTTGCTCGAAAACCGACTGCGGATCGGACCCTCGTCCGCTGACCATGTGCTCGATGGAGCCGACGACGCCGACGCTGACGTGGTCGCCCGGAAGGGGGATAAACCAGAGCCAAGATCGGCGGCTCTGAGTCTGGTAGATGAGGGTGGCTCCTTCATCTCGCCCAGCGTCGCGATGGGCCCCGGCGAAGTGGGTGAAGTAGGAGACGTTGCGTTCGAGTTCGCTCTCCTCCTCGCGCAGGGAGAGCTTGCGAGCGATCAGGGTACTCTGACCGGTGGCGTCCACGACCACTCGAGCCGTGACCAAGCGCTCTCCGTCCTTGTCGCGCAGTCGAACTCCGCCGGCACGGCCAGCGTCGTCGAAAAGAACCTCACGAACGGAACTGCCGACCTCTACGGTGACACCACAGCGGCTGGCGTTGTCGCGCAGCATGGGATCGAACTCGGAGCGTAGGACCTGCCAGGTTTGGGCGCGCTCGCCGAGGTCGGTCTCGGAAAAGTAGAAGGGGGCCGATGCGGAGCCCTTGCCGCTGAAAAACTGAACGCTGTGCTTGGCCGGAAAGCGGCTCTCTCGCATCGCTTCGAGAAGGCCGAGGCGCTTCAAGGTATCGTAGGTTGCCGGCATCAGCGACTCACCGATGCGAAACTCGGGCTCGGCCGAGCGCTCCACGAGCAAGACGCTGTGGCCGAGCTGGGCAAGGATGGTGGCGGCGGTGGATCCCGCGGGTCCTCCACCGGCAACGACGACTTCGAAGTCCGTTTCGACCGATCCGGTCCTTTCGTCCGCGGTGGCTTTGTGGGTCGTGACGTGCTTTTTCAGTCTGAAGATCTCCTGAGAGCGAGTGTTCGTTCCTATCGACCTCGAGGCAACTCGAGTGGGCTGAGCGCCGTCGTCCTCCTAGAATCGTACCTCGACACCGAAGCGTGCGCCGAACGGCCGGGCGGGAATGGCGGACGCCGACCCGAAGCCTCGTGTTTCGTAGTCGGTGTCGGTCACATTGTCGAGATGGAGGCTGAGGAGCCAGCGCGGCAGCGAGTAGAGGATTGCAACATCGAGAGTCAGATGACTGCCGATGGCCGCGAGGTTGTCTTCGGCGAGGAACTGGTCATCGACATAGCGGGCTCCCACGCTAGCGTCGATGCGTCCGAATCTCCGGCTGAGCCAGAGATTGGCGAGGTGCTCGGGGGAAAGTGCCGAGCGGTTCCCGGAGCGGTCGAAGACGACAAAGGGTGGGTTGCTGCCGGTGGGTACCAACTCAGAAAAGCTGGTGAGCTCGGAATCTGTGTAGGCGTAGACGAAGGTCGCCCGGACGTCCTGCCACAACTCCCCTTTGAGCTCGAACTCGAGTCCACGGGAACGCTGGTCGCCCGTTTGCTGGGTGAAGCCGTTGGGGTCCGCGATGGCGATGTTGTCGCGGGTCAGATCGTAAACGGCGAGGGAGAGCCCGCCCGAACCATTCCACAGCGACTTGCGCAGTCCGACCTCGATCTGCTCACTCTGCTCGGGCTTGCGCTCGCCCGTCACGCGAACCGAAGGGGGGGCGAAAGAGCTGGCGAAGTTTGTGTAGAGAGTCAGGCCCGGGGTGACGGAGAAGACGGCCCCGATCAGCGGGCTGACTTCGTCGTCCTCCCGTCGTTCGGATCGGCTGTCGTCCTCGAACTCGATGTGGTCGAGTCGGGCGCCGACGAACAGTTGCCAGCGACTCGAGAGCGACATCTGGTCGACGAAGTAGGGCGCCAGAACCTGGGTCGTGGAGTCGCCCGCCTGGTGTTGACTCGGTAGGTAGAAGAGGGGCTCGGAGGCGGTTTCGACCGGTTCTAGTAGGTCGAGCGACGGTAGCAGGGCGACGTCCAGGGTGTAGGTATCTCGCTGTCGCGACGTCTCCAGGCCAAAGAGCAATTGGTGTTCGATCGTTCCGCTCGTCCAGGAAAGAACACCTTCCAGCTGATTGCCGAGGAAACTCTGGTCATCGGTCAGGGAGGTCAAGGTCCTGGCTACGGTGAGCCTCCCGCCCGCGAAGGGGTTGGGGAAGACGCCAGACATCAAGGTGCCGTTGGTTCGCCAGTCGAGCTCTCGGAGGTAGCTCTTGTTGCGCAGTCGAAAGCGGTCCGAAAAGCGGTGCTCTACATCGATCTGGAAACGTCCGATGTCCTGCTCCGAGAAGTCGAAGGGTGATCTGTAGGAACGCTCGCGGGGTACCTCGGGAAGGAGGCCATTGACCAGCGGCAATCCGGCGTCGGGCACGAAGTCCGATGTCGCTACCTCGATGTTGAGGTTGATCGAGGTCTCGTCAGATGGTCGCCAGGTGAGGGCGGGATTGATCGCCGTGACCTCGGATCCAAGGGAGTCCCGGTACTCGTCGCTCTCGCGATAGAGCCCGTTGATCCTGAAGGTCAGGTCTTCTCCGGCCAGGGGTTGATTGATGTCGACCGTCGCTTCGAGGGTATCGAAACTGCCGCCCGAAAAACCGACGGCGGCGAAGGGGGTAGGAGTGGGCTGCTTGCGCACGAGATTGACTGCGGCAGCGAGGGGATTGCTACCGTAGAGGAATCCGGCCGGTCCCTTGAAGACCTCGACCTGCTCCGTGTTGTACATCTGGTAGAAACTCGATTCGGGTTCGGGGGCGCCGTCGGTGAGTACCAAGCCGCTCGAGATCGAATCGAAGCCGCGCACGACGAAGAAGTCGAAGACACCGGCTCCCGTCTGGACATTGATGCCGCTGACGTTCTCCAGGGCATCGCCGAGGACGGTCGCTCCCTGCTCCTTGAGCAGGATCCAGTTGACCACACCGACGTGGGCCGGCGTGCGGTCGAGGTCGATCGGGAGCTTGGAGGCGATGGTGTTCGAGGTCGGGGCGGAGGAGATGCTCTCCTCGACGAGGAGGGTTTCCTCGAGCGATGCCGTTGGCACAGGGTCGCGACCTGCATCGGCTTCCGAAGGCGACTCCTCCTGCGCCTCTGTCGCTGGGGTGGCGCTTTGGGCTGAGACGGGCACGTTGGCGGTGAGCAGGAGGGTCAGGCTAGCGAGCAGACTTCCCCAGGGAGATATCATCGGGCGAAGCTTCATTGGGGCGGATCGCGGCATGGATCGTTCAGTCCTTTTTCAGGCACGTCCCTGGGGACGAGTGCTATTGCAGTTCTTTGGGTTGTCAGGCGTCTTCGAATGCGGGCGGTGATGGACTCGGAAGAACAGGCGCTCCAGCGCCACCCCCTATCGGATGGCGGCTACGAAGCCCCCACTCGGAGAGCCACGAGTTCGGTCTGTGATCGAAGAAACAGGACTCCGTCTGCGAGGGCCGGCTGGGACCAGGTCCTCGCTTTGAAGGGGCGGGCTGAAGACACTTCGTGGAAAGCTTCGGGGGTGGCTTCGACGAGCAAGAGCTGTCCCTGCTCGCCGAGCACTACGAGGTGTCCGTCAGCGTAGATGAGAGAGCCCTTGCCGAGCCCACGGTGGGCCCAGCGCTCTTCGCCGGTGGCGACATCGATGCACTTCAAGGTGCCGTTGTCGAAGCCGTACAGTTGCTGACCGACCAGCACGGAGCTATTGAAGTGGTTGCGCATCTCCCGGCTCTTCCAAACTTCCTTGGCGGTGAAGTCATCGCCCTGCTTCTCGATGCGGTAAAAGGCGCTGCCGACGTCGTAGGCGGACGAGATAAACACCCCATTGGGCGGTACGAAGATCGGGACGACTGCATTGACGTCGTAGGACGTTCGCCATGGAACCTCGAAGTAGGTCTCGCCGGTCTTGGGGGACACCGAGACGAGGCCGCTACCGGTGAAGAAGAGGATCTGGGGGACGTTTGCCACTTCGACGGAGAGCGGTGAGGAGTAGCCGGGGGCCTGGTTTCCAGAGGCCCAGATCAGCTTGCCGCTCTTCTTGTCGAACGATGCGAGGGCGTGGCCGCTGCGGCCTCCAACCTCGACCAGAAGCTGGTCGCCGACGACCAACGGAGATCCCGAGACCCCCCACTGCGGTATCTTGGCGCCGTACTCCTCCACTAGATCAACCTTCCAGCGCAACTTGCCGGTCGCGGCTTCGAGCGCGACCAACTGACCCTTTGCTCCCAAGGCATAGAGCGTGTCGCCGTCGATGGTCGGTGTTCCGCGCGGCCCTCCCCCTTGGCCGTCAGGGCGGTTGTGCCCGAGGGAGTAGTGCCACAGTCGCTTGCCGGTGGCAGCGTCGTGGGCCACGGCCATCTCGGTGCCCGAGGTGCCGATCAACGTGAAGACCTTGCCGTCGGCGATGGCCATCGAAGAATAACCGTCTTCGCCCGCCTCGACACGCCAGAGTTCCTTGGGCCCCGACTCTTGCCAGGAGGAGAGGAGCTTCTCTCCCGTCGCGTGACCGTCACGCGAGACCCCTCGGTACTGTGGCCAATCCGCTGCGAACAGGGCTCCGTTGACTCCAAGGCCGGTGAGGAGAAGGAGACCGACGGCAAGGGAAAGTACTCGATGGAGCTCGACACGTTGGCTTTTCGGGGTGACTACGGTCATGGTAGATCCTCCGGATCAGGTGTAGCGGGCGCCGCGGTACTGGGCGGCGTAGAAGCGAGGCAGGAGGGAGTCGACGCGGAGGAGACCCTCGATGGAGAGCTGAATCTGGTCCTCGGAGACGGTGAGCAATCCCTCGCCCTGTAGAGCGGTGAGTGGTTCGGAGAAGTGATCGGTGACGTCGACGCCGAACTTCTCGGCAAAGGGTGCGGTGGCGAGCTGACCGAGCTTGAGCTGGAGAATGAACTCACGGATGAGACGGTCGTCCGCCGTGGTCTCAAAGGCTCTCGCCACGGTAGACCGTCCCTGCGTGGCGAGGGCGAGGTACTCGCCCCAGCCGTCTGCGTTCTGGAAGTGAACTCCGGAGAGGTGCGAGAAGGAGGCGACTCCGGTTCCCAGAAGGTCGCAGCCCTGCCATACCGAATCGCGGTAGACGAAGCGTTGGTCGGGCTCTTTCACCATGGTGTAGGCACTGGATGGGTGGTAGCCGGCTTCGGCCAGCTGTTCGAAAGCGTAGCGGTGCCAGGCGCGCTTCAGGTCCCAATCGGCAAGGGGAAACTTCAAGGAACCATCCATCAGACCCTTGGCGTACCCGGTGTTGAAGGGCAACTCGAGTTGGTAGACGGTCACGCTGTCGGGAGCGAGATCGACGGTTTTGGCCACCGTTTCGCGCCAGGCATCCCAGTTTTCGCCCACCATTCCGGCGATGAGGTCGATGTTGAGCTGCTCGAAACCGAGGTCCTCGATCCACGGCAGACAGCGCCAGATCTCCTTGGACACATGGGCGCGTCCGTTCTCACGGAGGACCTCGTCGTCAAAATTCTCGATTCCAAGTGAGAGTCGGGTAACTCCGATGCCACGGATCGCCTCCAACTTGCTCCGCGTGAGGGTGCCCGGCTCACATTCGAAGGCGACCTCCTCCACACCCGTCCAGGGCATCACCGCCTGTACCCGGCTCGCGAGCTCCTCGAGGTGTTTCACCGAAAGAAAGGACGGAGTACCGCCGCCGAAGTAGACGAACTTCAGGGGGCGTCCGGCGACGGCGGTGTGCTTCGCCAGGGCTTCGATTTCCCGGCACAGCGCCTCGACGTAGGAACCGATCTCATCGAAGTTCTTGTCGGTGTAGACGCGGAAGTAGCAGAATTTACAGCGTTTACGGCAGAAGGGAATGTGAAGGTAGAGGCCGAGAGGAGTGTCGGGTCGCGCCGGCTCGGCAAGGGCTCTCTCTACCGCGGGAGCCGCTTCCTCTCCCCACGCGGAGTACGGCGGGTAGTTAGAGACAAAGACGCTCCCGACATCGGTCTCTGGAGAGTCGATACCGGCGGTTGCTGGCTCCGGACGCGCGACGACGTCGAGTCCCTCCGGCGCCTCGGCGACATTCTTGGATTTGGCGATGGTGTTTGTGCTGGATGAAGTCATAGGAGAATTTGCGCTGCGCTGCTATAGGGGTGAAAGGAGGGTCAGTATAGCAACGCGTCCCCTGGGTAGTACGGAAGGAGGGTAGGTGGGGTTCTGGGTAGATCTGGAGGATCCGGATCGCGCGGGATGTTCCGGGTCACCCAAATGTGCGGTCACCCAGAGGGTAGGCTCCCGGAGCCTTGTCCAGGGAGCTTCCTGTCTAGGGTGATCCCGTGGCCCCGAACGCGAGGACCAGCCCGTCCAGGGTTCCGATCACCAGGTGACCCTCGGCGATGGCCGGGGAGGCGGTCAGGTCGCCACCGGTGTCGAACTCCCAGGAGGCGACTCCGTCGCTCAGTCGGAGAGCATAGAGTTGGCCGCTGGTCGAGGCGACGAAGACGCGGTCACCGAGAATGACGGGTGAGGCATCGATGCGGGCGGGGGTCCCGAAGGTCCAGCGACGCACTCCGGTTTTTGTGTCGAGGGCGTGCACCCGCTTGTCTCGGCCGCCGATGACGACGAGATCCGAGGTCGCGGCCGGGGAGGAATAGAAGGGGAAATCACCCTCGGCGGAGTGGTAGCTCCAGTCGACCTCGAGACTGTGGAGATCAAGGCTCACCACCTGGTTCTCCATCGTTCCTACAAAGGCGTGGCCGCCGAGCACCGCCGCACTCCCAGCCACGATGGAGCCGAGGTCGATGGTCGAGGATTCGATGCCATCGGCCGCCCCTACCTGGCGAAAGACGCCATCGCATCCGGCGACGAGGACGTTGGTGCCGACCACGGCCGGTGTGGCATTGACGTAAGACGCCGTTTCCATCTTCCAGCGCAGTGTCCCGTCCTCCTTGGAGAGGGCGTAGAGAAACTGGTCATAGGAGCCGAAGATCACGAGGTCGCGATAGAAATTCGCCGAGGAGGTGATCCCTCCTTCGGCGTCGAAGGTCCACAGCACCTTGCCGGTGGCGCGATCGAGGGCGTGGAAGACCCCGCCCTCGTCGCCAAGGTAGACCCGGTGGTCGTCGACCGAGGGCGAGGACTTGATCGGGTTGGGCCCCTCGAAGGTCCAACGAACCCCTCCGTCGGCGAGGTTCAGAGCGTAGACGAACCCTTCGTCGGTGGCGGTGTAGACCACTCCGTCGACGATCGACGCCGTGGACTCGACGCCTCCTTTGGTCTCGAAGGTCCAGCGCGGGGTGAGTTGCGCGGGTAGGTCGCCACGCGCGACACCGGTGAGGGCGGCATCGCCGCGAAAGAGCGGCCACTCTTCCGCCGTCGAGAGGCTCGGGGCCTTCGCGGGCGAGTCGGTGGTTTGGGCGGAGCCGTTCTGCTGGCACCACGCGCTGCCAACGCTAGCCGAGGAAAGGGTGAGAAGAACCATCCCCCAGCCGCAGGATCGGCGGATTGATGAAGAGTGGCTAGAGTGCGGCACGGTAGAACTCCTCGAAGGCGGCGGCGTTGACCGGGCGAGGGTTGAAACTGGCGGTCCACTCCTTGGTGGCGAGCTCGGCGAGCGCGGCATGGGCGCCGGGCGGGACTCCAAGGTCCCGCAGATGGGTGGCGAGTCCGCCGAGGACCAAGGCCTCCTCAATCCAGTCTGCCAGGGCCTCTCCGCTCTCGACCCCTTCCAACTCCCGGAAACGATCCTCCGCTACTTTGGAGTTGAAGCGGACAACGCTGGGTAGCATCACTCCGACCGCCTCTCCGTGGCGGATCCCGAAACGGGCCGTGATCGGGTTGGCGGCAGCATGGGCAGCGCCGAGCATCGACTGCTCGATGGCAGCTCCGGCGAGGTGGGCGCCCATCGCACAGCATCCCAGGGCTTTGGAGTCGCTATCGAGGGCCCCTGCGAAGTTGGGGGCGAGAAGGGACCACGCGAGGACGGACAGCGTTCGCGACGTGGCGTTGGCGCTGAGACTGACCAGGCTCTCTACCGCGTGGGAGATGGCATCGAGGGTAGCACCGGCGACTACGCGACGCGGCGCGGTGGCCAGGAGCTCGGGGTCGAGGACGACACGTCGGTAGCGAGCCTTGACGTCCCCGCAGGCCATTTTTCGCTGGGTGGTCCGGTCTGCCAGAACCGCGTAGGCTTGCGCTTCGGAACCGGTGCCGCCCGTCGTCGGCACGGCAATCGCTGGGAGCATCGGCTGGGTGGCCTTGCCGAACCCCCAATAATCCGCCATGCGACCACCCTGAGTGAGGATGAAGTTGATCCCTTTGGCGCTGTCGAGAACGCTCCCGCCCCCTACGGCGAGGATGCTGTCGATCGCCGAATCGGCCAACGCTGTCGCCGTCTGCTCGACGAAGCTCGTGGTGGGGTTCTCGGGGACGTTGTCGATCACCGTCGGTTCGAGGTTCGCTGCGCGCAGGAGGTCGAGGACTTCGTCGAGGTGTCCGGCGGAACGGATGCCGGGATCGCTCACGAGGAGCGGTCTCGTTCCGAGCTCTTTGGCCAACGGACCCAATTCCCGGCGACGACCGAGACCAAAGCGGACGTCGATACCCGCCAATGTGGTCCTGCAGTCGTCGAGCAGAGACCCCTGCCCGTCGCCGAAGAAGCAAAGCTGACGCAGGGCGGCGAAGTCCCTTGCGGCCTCCTTCTCGGTCATCGCATAGCCGGTCATGCGGCGTTGCCTCCCTGGCTCTCGACCTCGCCCTCCGGTGCCTCGACCGGGCTTGGCGCGGAACGCTGCAGGGCGCGCTGCTCGTAGAGGTGGTGGAAGAGATTTCCTTCATGGGGTTGGTCCCACGAGACCTGGGTCGTCGGAAGCGCTCCGAGATTGAGTCGATCGACGCGGCGATCCGTCGCGATTTGACGCTTCAGGTCGGGGTCGTCGCTGATCAAGCTGAGGACGAGAGTGGGGCCGAGGTTCTCGAGGAGAGTCTCCTGCGGCGCTTCGACCACGGTCACGAGGGGGAAGAGCAACTCGGTTTGGGCCAGATTGGCGGTGGGGTCGTCGGTATAGAGCACGGTAGGGAGCAGGAAGGCGCAGCCGTCGACTTCGGCCACCCTCCCTTCGGGGCGGAACCTCGCGGTGAGGTCTTCGCCGCCGGCCTTGGCGATTCGCGCATCGACGAAAGCGGACTGCGCCTCGGCGGCGTCGCGCGAAGGAGCGGCGGCGAGCCGAGCCTCGGGATGGTCGAGGGGAGACGCCGTGATCGAAGCCAGTCGTTCCGCGAGTTCCAGACCGAACTGTCGGCCGTGCGAGGGCATCCAAACGCCCGAGGCGTTGATGCAGCTTCTACCTCCATTGGCGGCCACGGAATCGACCACGAGGTCCAGGTGGTCGGAAGCGGTACTAGCAGTGTCGGCACCGAACAGGACTTTGCTCCAGCCGGGGCCGTGCAACTGGACGCGGGGGTCCGAAGCCCAGGAAGCGACCGTCGAACGGTCGCCGAAAAGCAGCGACCGTCCGCAGCGCTGGAGGAGCTCGGCCGCGCCGCCGTGGTCGGTGGGATAGATCCCGATCATCGCGGGCGGTACGCCCGCGGCGAGGAGGGCCTGCCCGATGCGTAGCGGAGTCCACGGTTCCTGGCGACCGGGCTTGAGCGCAAGGGGAATCTTCAGGGCTATTGCGGGGAGCCAGAGGGAGTGGACTCCAGGTGAGTTGCTGGGCAAGACCGCGCCGAGGACATCGGTAGTTCGACGGAAGGAGAGCATCCGGCCGTCGGTCTCACTCCAACCGCGGTCGATCGTCGCCAGGGGTAGGTCACGGGTGAGGCCGGCGACGACGCGCTCCATCTCGCGCAGCACGAAGGCGATCTTCTGCATGTTCCGACGACCCATCGCCATTGGCATACCGGTGGTGGCCGCGAGGTGACGGAGGTACTCCTCGGGTCCGTGCACCGCGTCCCCGGCCGGGAGCGGCTGGTGGAGGAAGATGTCGGCCGCTCGTCGGCAGATGGCCATCAGCTCGGAGCAAGGGATCGAGTCTTGCAGATCGCGAGCAGTGTCGGCGGTGAGGGCGAGGTCGCGTGCGATCAGACCGGGATTGGCGAGACCCAGCTCACCGATCTGACGACCGTCTCGAAGGTCACGCAACGGCAAGGTCGACAGGCTGCGGTAAGGCTCGCCACGACGGAGGACGGGAAGGTGGATCAAGGGGTGACTCGGATGGCTAGCCGATCAATAGACGCCGACGACGACCGACTCGCCGAAGCGTTGGAAGAGACGAAGGTTACTGACCCCGTCCCATGGATACTCAGGGATCGGGGCGGCTCGCTCCCCCTCATCCCGCTCGAGGAAGCGAGGCATGAAGAACTCCCGCGTCAGGGTC
>JAIOJS010000299.1 GCA_019911795.1 Thermoanaerobaculia bacterium
TCAAGGAGCGTTTCGAGGTCCACCACGGCGTTCGTATCCTCGATAGCGCTCTCGTCGGCGCGGCCACCTTGTCGCAACGCTACATCACCGACCGATTCCTGCCCGACAAGGCGATCGACCTGGTCGACGAGGCGTGCGCCATGATCCGCACCGAGATCGACTCGATGCCGGCCGAGCTCGATGAGATAACCCGCCGTCTCATGCAGTTGCAGATCGAAGAGGCCGCCCTCAAGCGCGAGAAGGACAAGGGATCCAAGGATCGCCTCAAGGAACTGCGGCGGGAACTCGCCGATCTCGAGGAGCGCTCGACCACAATGCGCGCCCAATGGGAATCGGAGAAGGCCGCGATCGCCGAAGTCCGGTCGCTACGCGAAGAGGTCGAGCGGGTCAAACACGACATCGAAGCGGCCGAGCGAGACTATGACCTCGACCGCGCCGCCAAGCTCCGCCACGGAACCCTGCCTGACCTCGAGCACAGGATCCAGAGTGAGGAAAAGCGCCTGGACGAGGCGCCCGCCAACCAGCAACTTCTGCGTGAGGAGGTCACCGACGAGGAAATAGCCGAGATCGTCTCCAAGTGGACGGGAATTCCCGTGACTCGTTTGGTCGAGGGTGAGAGGCACAAGCTGCTCAGACTGGACGACATCCTGCACGAGCGTGTGGTGGGACAGGACGAAGCGGTCGATCTCGTCGCCGACGCGGTAATCCGGGCTCGTTCCGGGATCAAGGATCCGCAGCGACCAATCGGCTCCTTCATCTTCCTCGGTCCCACCGGCGTCGGCAAGACCGAACTGGCCTAGTCCCTGGCTCAAGCTCTCTTCGATAGCGAAGACAATATGGTCCGCCTCGACATGTCCGAGTACATGGAAAAGCACACCGTGTCACGCCTCCTCGGAGCGCCTCCCGGCTACGTGGGCTACGACGAGGGCGGTCAGCTGACCGAGGCGGTACGGCGCAAGCCCTACTCCGTTCTCCTTTTCGATGAGATCGAGAAGGCTCACCCCGATGTCTTGAACATCCTCCTTCAGATCCTTGACGATGGGCGCGTCACCGACAGTCAGGGCCACATGGTGGATTTCAAGAACACTGTCATCATCATGACCTCCAACATCGGCTCGCACCACCTGCTCGAAGGAGTTACCGCCGAAGGCGATATCGGCAGCGTGGCCCGTGGCGCGGTGCTACGAGATCTGCAGTCACATTTTCGTCCCGAGTTCCTCAATCGGGTGGACGACATCGTGCTCTTCAAGCCGCTGCGCCTCGAAGAGATCGAACGGATCGTCGGTCTCCTCATGGAGGTCCTCGAACGACGCTTGGCCGATCGGGGCATCAGCCTCACCCTAACGCCGGCGGCGCGTGCTTTCATCGCCAAGGAGGCCTACGACCCGGTGTACGGCGCACGCCCCCTACGGCGCTACCTACAGCGTCATATCGAAACCAAGGTGGGGCGAGCCCTGATCGCCGGCGAGGCCAGTGAAGGCAGTCACATTCGGGTCGACAGTGTGGATGGAGATCTGGTCGTGGATCTAACGAGCCCGCCGGCCGAAGGCTCGGGCAGCGAACCGGTGACGGCTTCGGAAGAGACCACAAACTAGGTAGCGAACCCACCCTGCGGCGTCGGTGAGGGTTCAGACCGGCGCCGACGCCATGTTTTGAAGTCCTCGTCGTGACGCCCGTGTCATTTCGATGTGGGGGACGCCGTGGTCGTCGTAGGGTTCTCCGACCACCTCCCAACCGAAGGATCGGTAGTAGTCGGCAAGGGCCAATTGAGCGTGGATATCGATCCGCCGGTCCCCAATCGCCGCCAAGGACTCCTCGATCAGTAGCCGGCCGATGCCCTGGCCGCGAACCGAAGATGCGATCACGATGCGGCCGAGAACGATGGCCTCTCCCTTGCTGTACCAGCGAGCGTAGGCGATCAGCGATCCCTCACGGCGCCCCAGGAGGTGGAGTGCACTCTGATCCTTGCCATCGAGGTCGGGGTAGGCGCTCTCCTGCTCGACGACGAAGACCGAACTCCGCAGCTCAAGCACCTCGTAGAGTTCATCCCGCGTGATTTCTTCGTAGGTCTCGAGGGTAAACTCGATCGGCGCTCTCACGGAACTCCTCCGTTGGCTCAGCGCAGGCGACGCCGGACGCGCTCTCGTCCTTTGATCGTCTTCTTGCGTTCTTGGTAGGCCGGAACACCAGGCGCCTCGAATCGGGGCAGTTGGGTTCCGATTCCAGACTCGATCTGTCGAACCATCTCGGTGTCGGTCCAACTGGCGATGCAGGAAACCGTCCCTCCCGCCGCTCCTCGGGCCGTGCGACCCGCCCGGTGCACGTAGTCTTCTACGGTTTGCGGAACGTCAAAATTAATAATGTGCTCGATGACTGGGATGTCGATACCCCGAGCGGCAATGTCGGTGGCGACCAGGATTCGGTGCTCTCCCTGACGCAATCCCGAGAGAGCCCTGACTCGCTCGCTCTGGGTCCGGTCTCCGTGAATCTTCTCTACCGGATGTCCCTCGAGTTGGAGTTGACGACAGGCCCAGTCCGCATCGAGCTTGCGGCGAACAAAAACCAGGACCGCCCCTGGCTCCTCCGCAATCAGAGAGAGCAAGCAGCGCTTCTTGTCGTCGGGCTCGACCAGGTAGAGCCTCTGCTCGATGCCATCGGCGACTCGCGTCTCCGGCCGTAGGTCCACCGTTTCGGGATCCTTCATATAGAGCTGAGCCAACCGTGAAATCGAGGACGGCATGGTGGCCGAGAACATCATGGTCTGACGCTCCTTCGGCAACCGATCGAGGATCCGATTGATCTGCGGTAAGAAGCCCAGGTCCAGCATGTGATCCGCTTCGTCGAGAACGAGTACCTCGACCGACTCCAGCCGTGCCGTCCGACGCTCGACGTGGTCGAGCAGTCGCCCCGGAGTGGCGACGATGATGTCGGGGCCGTTGCGGAGGGCCTCCAACTGGGGAGGGTACTTCACTCCGCCGATCAGACAAGCGGTGCGCAGGCGACGGTCACCGGTTCCGAAAGACTGAAGAAAGGATTCCGCCTGGAGGGCTAGCTCCCGCGTCGGGCAAAGGATCAAACCCCGCAAGCCATCGCCCCGGTACAGCTTTTCGGCCATGGGCAAGACGAAGGCGGCCGTCTTTCCGGAGCCCGTCTGGGCCAAGCCCACCACGTCGCGGCCGGCGAGGGCGATGGGGATCACTCCCGCCTGAATCGGTGTGGGTTTCTCGAACCCGACCTCGGCAAGGACGTTGAGGATCGGTTCGCTGAGTCCTAAACTCTCGAAAGTATCCTGGGTTTCGAATTCACTTTGCTTGATTCCACCAGTAAACATCATTCTCCCATCATACAGGGGAGGCCCTCGCCGCTGCGGCGAGATCCGGCGCGTCCCCTAGCCACTACTCTTCTTCGGTCTCTCCCCAGAGCGCAGAATCTTCTTGCGCATGCGAAAGGTGTTGGGGGTCACCTCGACCAACTCGTCCTCACGGATGAACTCGAGGGTCTGTTCGAGACTGAAGCGACGCGGCGGTACGAGCCGGACCAACTCATCGCCACTCGAGGCGCGCATGTTGGTGAGCTTCTTCTCCTTGGTAATATTCACGTCGAGATCGTTACCTCGCGCGTGTTCGCCGACGATCATGCCCTCATAGACCTCCTCCGCCGGCGGAACGAAAAGCGTCCCCCGAGGCTGCAGATTGTCGATGGAAAAGGCGGTCGTCTTCCCGGCACGGTCGGCGATCAGGACTCCGGTCTGCCGATGCAAAATCTCACCCTGCCATGGCTCCCAGCCATCGAAGAGGTGATTCATGATTCCGGCACCTCGTGTATCGGCCAAAAACTCGCCGCGGAATCCGATGAGGCCGCGGGCAGGCACTCGGAACTCGAGACGCACTCGCCCGCTGCCGTGATTCACCAGGTGCAGCATCCGACCCTTGCGGGTGCCAAGTTTCTGAGTCACCGTACCAACGCAGTCCTCGGGACAGTCGATCACCAGGTGCTCCATCGGCTCGTGTCGCTTGCCGTCGACCTCCTTGATCAGCACTTCGGGCTTCCCCACCCCCATCTCGAAGCCTTCTCGACGCATCGTTTCGATGAGGATCGCCATCTGCAATTCGCCGCGCCCCGAGACCCGGAAAACGTCTGGCGAATCGGTATCCTCGACCTTGATCGAGACGTTGTAGAGGAGCTCCTTCTGAAAGCGCTCCCGCAACTTGCGCGACGTGACGTGCTTCCCGTCGCGACCCGCAACTGGCGAGTTGTTGACGCAGAAGAGCATCGATATCGTCGGCTCATCGACCCGAATCGTCGGCAGTGGCCGAGGATCGAGAGGGTCGGCCACGGTGTCACCGATGTTGATTTCGTCGATACCCGTAAGGGCCACGATATCTCCCGGGCCGGCCTTGTCGATCTCGACTCGCTGGAGACCTTCGTAGCCGAACAACCCTCGGACCTTTCCGAAGTGGGACTTTCCATCGCCACTGCAAACCGACACTTCCTGGCCACGGATCATGCTGCCGTTGAACACTCGGCCCACCGCAAGACGTCCCACGTAGTCGTCGTAGTCGAGGTTGGTGATGAGGAACTGCAGAGGCATGTCCGGGTCGTAGAGAGGAGCGGGAACCGTCTTGACGATCTCCTCGAAGAGAGGAGTCAGGTTCTGGTCCTCGCCGTCCGCGGTCAAACGGCAGGTGCCGTCCTTGGCGTTGGTGTAGTAGACCGGAAAGTCCAGTTGCTCCTCGGCCGCGTCCAGATCGATGAACAGGTCGTAGACCTCGTTGAGGACTTCAGCCGGACGAGCATCGGTCCGATCGATCTTGTTGATCACGAGAATCGGAGTGAGTTGGGCCTCGAGGGCTTTGCGCAGGACGAAGCGCGTCTGGGGCAGTGGACCCTCACTAGCATCGACCAACAGCAGAACCCCATCGACCATCTTCAGGGTCCGCTCGACCTCACCGCCGAAGTCGGCGTGACCGGGAGTGTCGACGATATTGATCAAGGTATCGTGGTAGCGGATGGCCGTGTTCTTGGCCATGATGGTGATCCCCTTCTCGCGCTCCAGATCGTTGGAATCCATCACTCGCTCTCGGATCGCCTCGTGCTCCCGAAAGATTCCGCTCTGCCAGAGCATGGCGTCGACCAGCGTGGTCTTTCCGTGGTCGACGTGGGCGATGATCGCCAGGTTGCGAACATCGTCGCGTCGTACGAGGGCCGGACGCTCCTCTACGGTTTGTTCTTCGTGCATGAGAACCCCAGAAACGGTTGGATTTTTCGAAAGGAAGTGTCGAGAAGGTAGGGAGTAGTCGATCGACACTCCCGAGCCGTGCAGCTTATCACCTTCTGTGCCTCATTGCACGGCCCCGAACCGCGCGCCGCCAGGGCGTCCGGGACCGCTGCGGGAAGGGACCACCAAGTCGGGGGCCGTCAGTCGGGCGGGTTCAGTCAGGTTGGTCAGACCGGGAGTTCAGCCAACGCAGCGATAACCTCGTTTGCCGAAGCGAAGCGCTCCTCGCGATCCTTGACCAGAAGTCCGTCCAGCACTTCCTGCCAAGGCTTTGGGAGATCGTTCCTCAGCTTCAGAATCGGTGGTGGCGGCTCGCGCAGCTGCTTGACCGCGATCAGACTCGGAGTCTTTCCCCTAAAGGGCTCGCGACCGCTCAGCATAAAATAGAGCAGTACTCCGAGCGAGTAGAGATCGGTTCGTCCATCCAACGTCTCACCCTCGATCTGCTCGGGCGACATGTACTTGGGAGAGCCGAGAACCTCGCCGGCGGTGGTCAGCTCGACGTCGATCCCCTCCATGCGAGCGATCCCGAAATCGAGAACCTTGATGCGGTCTCCTTCGGTGACGAAGACATTGGATGGCTTCAGATCCTGATGCACGACCTTCAGCTCGTGGGCGACGACCAGGCCCGAAAGAATCTCGTTCGTCATGCTCTTGACGCGGCCAAGGTCCAACTGACCCTCCCGGCGGATAACCTTGTCCAGGGTTTCCCATTCGAGATACTCCATCGTGATGAAGACACCACTAGCGAACCGACCCAGGTCATAGATCCTCACCACATTAGGATGCGTGATCTTGCGGCAGATCTGCACCTCGCGCAGGAGACGCTCGTACTCCCCCGTCGCATCCTCACCACGGGAGAGAACGGTCTTGATGGCAATGGGTTCGTTGAGTTCGAGATCCTTGGCGCGATACACGCGCCCCATACCGCCCCGACCGATCTCTTCTTCGAGAAGGTACCGCGCCGCGAGCACCGCGCCCGGTTCGACGACCACCGAGAGCGGCGGAGCGCCCTGGGAGAACCCTCTACCGAAACCGAGTGATCCCGGAGTCGGCGTCGAGTGTTGACCGGCCTGCAACGAATTGGACATCGAGGCCGTTTCCAAGTTGGCCAGCCTATCCATGACATCACGATGATCCTGGCGAACTGCCGCCAACTGTTCGTAGCGTCCGCGAGCCTCGAAGCCCTGCCCCATGTCCTCGAGGGCCCTTCCCTCCCAATACAGGCGCTCCAGCTTTCGACTTCCACTAAGGTCGGTGGACAGTTGGGTCAGGCGGTGCAAGGCCCCTTGGGAAACCCCCTCCTCGATCAAGAGGGGTGCCAATAGAAGAGTCGCGTCTCCGTAGCCGTCCTGGTCGGGCTCGATCTCCTGAAAGGCTCGTGACGCGGCGCTTTTGTCTCCGGCGGTCAAGAACAGTCGCCCTGCCTCGAGGAAGTTTCCCCATCGCAGGTGGCACGAGGCGGCTTGGGCCGAGTCCGGGATCCTCTCATAGGCCTTGGCCGCGAGATCGTGCCGCCCTACCGCAGAGAAACAACGCGCAGCGTCGCGCCAGCCCTCGGCTCGGAAGTAGAGATCGGCCGCGCGCTGGCTCTCGTGAGCTTCTTCCCACATCTCGGCGGCCTGGCGCCATTCCGCCAACTCCTCGTACGCTTCGGCAGCGTCTGCAAACTGACCGGCCTGGCGAAATGCCTCGGCAGCTTCCTGCCAGCGGTGACCGATCTTGAAGATCCTCGCCTTCTCCTCCGGCGACATATCGCAAGTCTCGTCGAGAATCGCTAGGGCTCGCTCCGGAGCGGCGCCGTCGATGAAGGCTCGTGCGGCTCGATCGGGCTGGCCCGCCCGCAACAGCAACTCCCCCGCTCGCACTCGCTCTCCCCACACTAGGAGAAGCTCAGCCGCCCCTTCCGGATCATTCAACCGCTCGAGGTACTGTGCCCGTCGCAGATCAACCTTCTTCAGCTGTTCCTTGAGGTCCGGCGCGCCCGATTGGCGGTACCGTTGTTCGAGGCGCTTCGACTCTCGTTCGAGGGCGTTCTTGGCCTCGAGAAAGTCACCAGACCGCTCGAAGGCCTGAGCCGCCTCGAGGTTCTTGTTCGCCTTCTCGAAGTAGCGGGCCGCACGGTGGAAATTTCCCAGGTCAAGGCTTGCCCGGGCGGCCCGATCCCAAGCCTTCGCCTTCTCAAAGTACGGCAGTGCTTCGCGATGAGCTCCGTCGGCGGCGAGGACCTCACCGGCCTCGAGAAACCGACTACCCATTTCGTAGTAGCGCACCGCGCCATCGCGATCGCCGACCTCCTGGCACATACGCGCCGCCTGGTCGTATCGCCCCGCTTTGGCGTACATCTCAGCCGCCTCGCCGTAACGCCCCTTCTGGTAGTAGAGGTCGCCGGCTTTGACTGAATCGCCCAGAAGGCGAGCGAGGAAAGGTGAGGATGACATTACAGGGTAATCAACTCCAAACGGGTGCCGCCGTCATCTTACCAGCGTCGGCCCGGAAAAACCGCAGCGTGCTAGCCGAGATCCGAGGGAACGACGCGACTGCGTCCAGCGTTCTTGGCTTCGTAGAGACGACTGTCGGCGAGTGCGAAGAGAGCGTCCGTGGTTACCGTCTGGAGTTCTTCGACCGAGGCAACTCCGAAGGACGCTGTAAAGGAGATCTCGACGCCACCCCGCGTGACCACACGATCTGAGCACATCGCCGTGAGCAGCCGATGTGCCGCCTGAATAGCTTGAGCCTTTTGGACGTTGGGAAGGATCAAGACAAACTCTTCACCGCCGAATCGGCCTACGATATCAACCGAGCGAGCGTGGGCACGGAAAAGGTCGGCGACCACCTTGAGAACCGCATCACCAGCCAAGTGTCCGTGAGTGTCGTTGATGTTCTTGAAATGATCGAGGTCGCACAGCATCAGGCTCAACGGCTGGTCGTAACGGCGAGAACGCTCCAGTTCCTCGACCAGTCGGCGATGAACCGTCCGCCGATTCAACAAGCGAGTCAGCCCGTCCACCATCGACAGCTCACGGAGTCGCTGCTCGAGACGGGCGTTGTCGAGGACCAGCGTCAGTTGACTCTTCAAGGCCTCCAACAGCCTGCGCTCACGACCATCGGCGCGCAACGGCTTTCGAGGCAGCATGGTTAACAGCGCACGCCCTCCGCGAAGACTGAGGTGGATAGAGTCCGGATCCGCGGCGCTGTCGACGGCCTGGCCCTCCAGCTCACTCGGCACTACTGCAGAGAGGCTCCCCGCCGGCCACACGACCTGCTCCACGACCTCGTCGGGAGGAACCTCGAGGGCGCTGCGCATCGACTCCACGAGCGCTCGCGACTCTGCACTCGAAGCTGGGAGGTCGGACCGCAGGAAGATTACCGAGCCCGCGGGCTCAACCACCAGGAGAGCGAGCGCCCAGCTGTCCACCAACTCGGACACGATGTCCAACACGACATGAGCGGCCGCCTCGAGGTCCTCGGCTTCCACCCCCCTCTGGAGCAGCCGATTAACGAGTACCGCTTCCTGGAGCCGAGCGTCCAGGTGTCGGCCGATTCGAGCCAGGACCTCGAACGGCGTACGGGGAGCGTCGACGACACTACGATTGGGATCCAGCGGGCTGGACTCTCGCAGGCTTCGGACCGCGTCGGCAAGCTTCTCCTGGACCTCGCTCTTGAGCAAGTATTCATTGGCGCCGGTCTCTCGACCCCAGAAGCGAGATGCGGCATCGGCGTAAGAGGTCATCAAGAGGACTGGAATATCAGCTGACGCCGGATCGCTCTTCAGCAACCGAGCCAGCTGAAAGCCATCCATCACCGGCATCTCGAGATCCGTGACGACCACTTCCGGCTGTTCCTGAAGGGCGGTCACGGCTCCCTCGGCACCGTCGCAGGCCGTCAAGACCTCCCACCCAGCATCGATGAGGAGGCGGCCGATCAATCGGCGGCTCAGATCGCTATCATCGACAACTAGAATTCGCGGCATCATGGTATTTTCGGAGACCCAAAGGGCGCTACCTTAGCAAGAATCCTCTCTAATGAACACCTATACCGTGATCGTTCCGGCCGCCGGTGCTTCCCGTCGAATGGGACGGCCAAAGTTGCTGCTGCCCTACCGCGACCGGGCGATCATCGAGTGGACACTTGACGCCCTCTCGGTGGAGTCTGGCGCTCGCATCGTACTCGTGGTCCACGCGACCGATATCGCTCTGCAACGGGCCGTGGCTCATCGAGCCCAGGTCCAGTGGGTGGCCAACCCTGAACCAGAACGAGGGATGCTGTCGAGTGTTCTCGTCGGCCTCGACGCCGCGCGGTCTCGACCCACCTCACACCTCCTCGTGTGCCCAGGCGATCTACCCGACTTGCGGGCAGCCACGGTCACTGCCGTCCTCCATCACCACCGCACACGCGGGGCGAAGCTGGTCGTTCCGACCTATCACGACCGCCGGGGACATCCTCTGCTGATCGATGCCGAGCTAGCCCCTCGGATCAGAGGGTTGGATCCCAACATCGGACTGCGACAGATCACCCAGGATCCAAAGTACCGAGTCGAGGAAGTCCCCGTCGACGATCCAGGCTGCGTCCGTGACGTCGACACTCCCGCCGACTACCACACTCTCGACCAAGCGTTGGAACGACCCGAGACCTAGTGTCCCGTCTGGCTATTCCCTTCCACATTGGGCGAGGTCATTTGCGTTCCTGGCAAGGCGCGACGACGAGTAATACTGGGAGTATTTGAGGAGAAGCAACGCCGCCAGGGGCGGAAAGGGCCCGTCCAATGTGGATGGGAATAGCCAGGCGGGGCACTAGCAGCTACCTTAGATCAGGTCGTCGAGCGGACGGTACGGTCGATCCTGCGACTCGGCCACCGGAGCACAGGTGATGTGCCCCTTGTAGGTGTTGACCCCGGCCGCCAGGTGCGGATCGCGGCGAGCTGCCTCTTCCACTCCGTAGTTGGCGAGGGCCAGAGCATTGCGCAGCGTGGCATTGTTGAGAGCAAAGGTCGACGTTCGAGGTACTGCGCCCGGCATGTTGGCGACGCAGTAGTGCACCACACCGTCGACTTCGTAGACTGGATCCGAGTGTGTAGTGGCATGAGTTGTTTCGAAGCAACCGCCCTGATCGACGGCGACATCGACCGCCACCGAACCCTTCTTCATGACGCCGATCAACTCTCGCGTCACCAGCTTGGGAGCGGCTCGACCAGGGATCAGTACCGCGCCAACGAGAATATCGGCGCGAACCAGCGCATCTCGAAGGTTGAAGGGGTTCGAGGCCACCGTGGTAAGGGTCCCATGGAAGAGATCGTCCAAGAACCGCATGCGTTCAGCGCTCATCTCGAGAATCGTCACCCGACCGCCCATCCCCAGCGCGACCTTGGCCGCGTTCAAGCCGACAATGCCACCGCCGACGATGACCACCTCTCCGGGGGGAACTCCAGGAACTCCACTCAGTAGAGTGCCACTGCCGCCTTCGAAACGCTGCAGATAGTAGGCCCCAACCATCGTCGCCATGCGGCCCGCCACTTCCGACATCGGAGTCAGGAGCGGTAGCCCGCCACGCGAATCGGTAATCGTCTCGTACGCAACGCCTGTCACCTCCCGCACCAACAGGGCGGTTGTGAGGTCCGGAAGTGGCGCCAAGTGCAGATAGGTGTACAGAATCTGTCCCTGCCGCATCAGGTCATACTCGGTAGGCAGCGGCTCCTTGACCTTGACGATCATTTCGCTGACTTCCCATACCGAGTTGGCGCCCTCCAAGATGGTCGCACCGGCCTCGATGTACTCGGCATCCTCGATGCCGCTACCGAGACCCGCTCCCGTCTCGACGAAGACCTCATGCCCATGTTGGTTCAGGGCGTGTGCGTTCGCCGGAATCATCCCCACGCGGTATTCGTGGTTCTTGATCTCCTTGGGGACGCCAATCTTCACGCCTGGCCGCCCGTCATCTCGACCTTGCCCTTGAAGTAGGCACCCTCGGCGAGCACGACCCGCGAAGCTTTGACGTCACCTTCGAGGCGACCGGACGCCAGGATCTCCACCTTGGACCCGCCACGGACATTGCCGACGATACGACCACCGATGGTCACTGAGTTGGCGCTCACATCGCCTTTAACGACACCGCCGCTAGCCACCGTGACGTCGTTGTCGACCTCGACCGTTCCGACGACCTCGCCATCGATGCGGAGATTGCTCTTGCCGGTGACCTTTCCTTCGATGCGGCAGCCGGAGGCGACCTGAGTGACCGTTGCCGGTGCGCCCGGAGCTCGATTCCCCGAGGCTGAGGGCGCCTTGTGTTCGGGCCTACGTGGCGTCGGCGCGGGGTTGTTGGGCGCCGGCTGCTGGCTGGCGGGTGGATCATCGCGGCGAAAAATTGACATATAGGCCTACTCCATCGGAGGTTGTGTCAAGGAAGAGCGAAGAACGATATAGGGATTGGAGCGGGCAACGGGACTCGAACCCGCGACATCAAGCTTGGGAAGCTTGCACTCTACCAACTGAGTTATGCCCGCTGATCTCTCAGCCCGGTGAATCTAGCCCAACGTCGAGGAGGGGTCAAGCAAGACCCGGCGGTTGCTGTCCGCCCCTCGGACCGTTTCCGTCAGCACCGCTTGCAGCCCCGGACCGGCGCGGTATACTGACCGTGCAATGCCGGACGATCGTCCCGAATCAACCCCACCGACCGCCTCCTCGTCCCTCTACTTTTTTCCCGAGGCCGAGGTCACCGAGGCGGAAGTCCGAGCGATTCTGGACCACGGACCGAGCGAGCGACGCCACTGGGTAATCTCTAACCTGCTGCGCTACGCCCAGTGGGGAGACATCTGGTCCTACGTTAGTCGGGACGAGGTGCGGGACTGCTTTCACGACCTCGATCTGCCGCCCAATCTGCGCGCCGCTTGGGGCCGCCTCCTCAAGGTCGAAGCGCCCACTGCGGTCTGATTCTTCAAGACACCTCGGTCTTGAAAACATCTCTGCTTTCAAGACATCTTGGTCTCACTGTCCGAATCACTCAAATCTGAGCCACCTCGATTGGGCCGAGGCCTAGCCATCCGCGGGCGGCTCTCCAGCCTCGGCCTCATCCCCTTCGGGAACCTCAGGACATTCTTCTGACGAGTCCACCTCTTCAGTCGGCGGCATCACCTCGACCCCGTCTTTCCTCGCCCCTTCGGAGCCCGAGGCTCCAGTGGACCGTCGACCAGCGAGTTCGACGGCTCTCTCCTTAGCCAACCGCACCAGAGTAGCGACTCTCTCACCCGGTAACACAAACGGCTGTAGCGACTCAAACGGCGAGCCACTCGAAAGTGCAGACATCATAGGGCTCATCGCCATCGAACCGGAAGAGTCCCCGGAACGCGAAAAGATTGTTGTCAGGGCTCCGACCGGGCGCCCCTCGAGATCGAATACCGGCAGGCCAAAGGAGTCCAACTCACCATCGACGATCCAGGCTCTCCGGGGCTTCGCGATCATTCCACCGACCCGCGCACTGGTCACGCGAGAGGCATCGTCGAAGCCACGTCCCATGCGGGACACCTGAACGATCTCCGCGCCGAGGGACGGAGTTACCGCCTGGGAGAAGTCGACAAAAGGCAACGGCTTGGCTGGACTCTCCTCGAGCTGAATGAAGGCGAGATCGAGTGACGAGTCTGTCGCTGCAAGGAAGGCCTCTCTCTCCTCGGTACCGAGGTGTACGACTAGGGAGGTCGGCGTTATCTCAAACTTGAAGCCATCCGCCTGCCCCATGTCCTGAAGCATCTCGTTGATCCGGGTTGACGAGATGTTGGAGTTCCAGAGCATGATCAGCCCGCCCGGATCCACCACCGCGCCGAAGATCTCGATGCGTGACTCCTCCTCCTGGCCCTGCCCCCCCATGTTCATCTTGTTGGACAGGACCACCTCGACGCGGACGATCGCCGAAGTATGCTGTTCGAGAACTGCCGCCCTTTCTCCTTTAGCCTGCAACTCGCAGGTCATCAGCGACATCGCTCCCCAAGCGCAAAGACAGAGAGACAAGAGACGGCGCGCCGAGGCCACCGACCAGCGAGTGGTTCGAGAGTCGATCGAGATCGATTCGAGAGTCATGAATCAGCTCCTGTTTCCGGCGACTGGGGATGGAGTTCCTCCCAATCGGGTTCGATGAAGACGAAGTGGGTGCGATAGCCCCTCCTGAGGAAGATCTCGATGAGATCGGGACGCCTCGCTACTAGGGCCTCGAACGTGTTCTCGAAACCAGCGACATCATCGACGAGCACGCCGTTGATCGAGAGGATCAGATCCTCCAGGCGGAGTCCAGCCATCTGGGCCCATCCACCAAGCATCGCTTCGGTAACGATCACGCCCGACTGAGACTCTTTCCACTCCTGGCTGATCCGATCGGCAAAGGTGACATCACGGACCTTGAAGTCGAGCTCTTCCTGAGTCGCCGAACTCGCGTCGTCGGCGTCGCGAGGCCGCGGTTCCAGTCTCACAGACAAAGCCTCCTCCTGCCCGTCGCGAAGGACCGTGAAGAC
>JAIOJS010000300.1 GCA_019911795.1 Thermoanaerobaculia bacterium
GGGTGATCCCTTCCTCGAGAAGTTGAATCCCCAGGGTGAGGCTGTTCACATCGACGGGCTCGGAGAAACGGACGGTGGGCTCGATGCCGGCGATGACGGCGGGGCTGCCATCGGCGGGGGTCACAGCGACTACGGTGGGACCACTCACCTCCACCTGAAGGTCGAGGTCGACCCGCTCGTCGGGAGTCGATAGCGTCGTCGCCGCGGAACCCAAGTTGCCAGTGAAGAGATCCTCAGCAGAGAGGGTCAGGGCTCCCAAGGGTGCCGGGAAGGCGTAGCGTCCCTCGGAGTCGGAGATCTGGATCCAATCGACGGTGTCGCTCCAGATCGATGCCTCTTGAACCGGGAGGCCCTCGCTATCGAAGACGTGACCTCGTAGGTAGGCGTGATCCACCGTCCACTCGGTAAAGACGAAGGTGCCCCCAGTGCGAACGCCGGGCCACGGGAGGTCCAGGACGTCGATGGGCTCAGTGGTCCAGCCGGTTGAGGTGGGCGCCAGGGTCGCCACGGCTCGGTACACGGGTCCCGAGTTCAGGTCGAGGATTTGAAGGAGGAGAGCGCTGGTGGCGGTCGGTGCTGCTCCCAAGTCTAGGGAGAGGTCGGCGGCCAAGTCGAGTTCCTGTCCACCGAGGTCGAGTTCGACCGCGCCGGCCCGCACCAGGCCGACGGGATCCTCGAGGGGAAGGCTGGCCAGGGTCAATCGCTGGAGCGTCACGGCGGCGGGGGCAGCCAGGGCTCCGGCCGGTATCTCGACCCTATCGCCGTCGGCGTTGCTGACCGTGCCTCCCACCGGGCCGATGACGTTACCCTGTACGGTCGCCCCGGCGTAGGGGGAGACCTCGAGATCCTCGACTCCAATATCCACCGGCACGGTCTGCGCGACGAGGGAAGGACGGAGGTTGAAGTGTGAGGCCGGCGTTCCGAGTGAGTCGTGATAGAGCAGGAAATCGCTCGAATAGGGAGGCTGGTTGCGGGACGATCCATCGAGGAGAGTCAGCTGCTCTCGGATCTCTACCGTCAAGGGCAGACCGCTGGGAGTCGGTTCGCTGAGGGTGTAGGTGATAGTGCCACGGCTGGTCTGCGAGGGGCGCACCTGAACTGGGTCGAAGGTGATCTCCGCGGTAAGGACCGCTCCGTCGGTAGGGGCGGCTGACCCTAGAGCCTGGCTAGGGACTGGCGACGGTGGGGCAACGGGCAGACTATCTGCCTCCAAGGCCACGTAGGCGCCGGCCTCGTCGAGGTCGAAATGGGCGCGACCGGCGAGGGAAGAGACCTCGGTCACTACGATCCAGGACGCAGTGGAGAGATCCAGGCGTGCCACGGTGAGGGTGGTTCCCGAAGGCGCATTGACGGGAAGGTCGAGCGATGCCGACGCCGTCAAACTACCGCTCCCGAGCTGTACCCACGCTGCGCCGCGCGGAGACCAACCGAGGGGCAGGAGCGCCGGGAGTGCCTGTTCGTCCAACGCGGTCACCGAAATCTGAGTGTCCTGCACCAGACTGCCAGCCGGGAGGCTCAGCTCTCCACCGCCCGCCATGTCGACCACCCCGCCGTCCATCGGTACCAACTCGAAGGGAGCGATTGGGGTGAGGCGAGGATCAAAGACATCTACCCCGCTTCCGGAGGAGGCGGTCACCAAGCGGAACACGGGCGTGTAACCGGGGAGGACCAGCGTCAGATAGTGGGTCCCCTCGGCGACCGCGACCTGGAACCGTCCGTCGGCCGCTGCCGTCTGTTGAGGTTGTGGGTCGGGATTCACCACCCCATCGGTAGCGACGACGATGGCGAGAACGCCTTCGAGGGGTCGTCCCGTCGCACTGTCGACAGCGCGTCCGGAGAGGAAGCTCGAAGTCGCGCTGCCACCGAAGACTCTGGAGAAGGGAAAAGCCAGCGCGTTGCCGGCCAGATCCTCGGCTGCCTGGGACACCTCCAACCGAACGGCTCCCTCGGGAGGCGCCTCGGCAAGCGAGTGAAGCGCGCTGAGACCATCGCCGGACACAGAGGTGGTGCCGGTGAGCAGGCCCGACGCCGCGAAGGCCTGAACAACCCCGGGTTCCGCAACCGAACTACCATCCATCACTTCGGAGAAGTCCAGAGAGAAGTCGGTGCCGGAAGACTCAGCCGTTAATACCTGAGGTGGCAAGCAGTCTCGCCGAATCTCCAGGATCTGACTTGGAGACGCATTGCCCTGAGGGTCCTCGGCCCAGATCTCGAGTCGAGTCGTGCCGCTTGGCAGCAGGTCGACGAGTAGCGAAAAGGTGCCGTCGGCAGCCGCTTGACCCTCGGCGGCCGCCCCGCCGCCGGTGATGCGAATGCGGCTACCGGCCTCGGAGAGTCCAGCAACTGGAACCCGGGATGCGCAGAGTTGGGCGGGCAAAGGAGTGATGGAGGGAGTCGATGGAGCTTGGCCATCGAGGGTCGTGAAGGTCAGGGTCTGCGGATTCGCTAGCGGATTTCCAGCCTGGTCTCGAAGGAGACTGGTCAATTCGAGGGCGATTGATGCCTGGGTGGGAAGATCCGAGGTCGGGGCGACGGTCACTTCGCCCAACTGCTGGGTAGCGGATGCGGGGAGTGACGCTCCTGACGAAGTCTTTAGACTCCAAGCGCCCGCATCCGACAGGTCGACCTCCTCGTCAAAGTACAACCGGAGGGTCGCGTCAACCGGTACCTGCGACGAACCGGGTGACGGGGAGGCTCCCGTCAGACTGGGAGGTTCCGTATCGCGGTAGACGAGAACGGTGTGGACTCCCTGGGGTCCCTCTGGCTCTTGCGGGGAGATCGCTCGTGCGATGAGTCGGTTCTCCCCTTCGATCAGAGGTACCACCCCCGAGAAGCTGCTTCCAGTGACCACGGCCTCGAGGCCGTTGACGGTAACGGTTACACCCTCCAGGGTCTCAACCGTGCCGCTGACGGTAATTTCGTCGTCACGGGCCAGGCTTCCCGCCGACGGTTGTTGGATGTGGATTTCCGGAGCTTCGGGATCGCGAAGAAGGGTCACCGAAGCCTCAGCGGTAGCGCCCAGACTGTCGGTTGCGATCGCGGTGAGAGTATTGACAGTAGAGGGCAGAGGCACGGTGGCTATCCAAGATCCACCCGACATGCTGGCGGCAACCCCATTGACGGCGACGGACTCCAGATGAGCATCCGAAGCACTGCCGCGCACGGTGTACTCGTCCCCGGGAACCAGTGTTCCGGAGGCGGGGTCCGTGATGGCAACGACCGGGGGACGACTGTCGAGAGTAATGGTTCGTTGGACGGTGGTCTGGTGGCCGGCCTGGTCCGTGGCCAACGCGCGGAGGGTGTTCTCTCCTTCGCTGAGCGGCACGTTGTGGGCTGTAAAGGCCCCATTGGAGAGGGTCGCGTTGGTTCCGTTGACGGTCACGCTCGAGAGGTGCGGGTCCTGAACGCTTCCGCTGACGGTGATGGAGCTGGTGTCGACAAGAGCACCGGATGCGGGAAGGGAGATCGACAGGGAGGGAGCCGTGGAATCCCGGCTCACTTGATGGTCCAGTGAAGTGCTGTTGCCAGCCGCGTCGGTGGCTACCAACTGCCAGGAATTTACCCCTTCCACCAGCGCAGTCGGACCGTAGGAGAAGAGGTCTCCCACTACTGGTACAGACTGTCCGTCGATCGCGAAGACCAGAGACCCAACGACTCTTCCGCTGAGGGTCACCGAGGCAGCGTCGACTACGGTTCCCGCGGTGGGGAGGAGCGACTGAAAGGCGGGAGGCGTCAGGTCGATCTCGAAGCCGACGGAGGCCGACGCAACGTTTCCAGCATCGTCGGTCGCGGTGACTGAGAGGCTGTGAACGCCCTCCGAAGACACGGTCTGTCCACTGGCGAACGGCGCACCGTCCAGGGTGGCGTCTACGGTGACCGGGGAAGCATCGGTAACCTGGAATATGGGAAGGACCGACCGATTGACGAGAGTTCCGTCGGTGAGTTCGACTCCGCCGTCCAGGATCTGCAGGACCGGCGGATCGATGTCTTGCGCTTTCGCAGCAGTTGATCCGAGGAGAAGGCACAGACTCAGCGCCAGGCCTCTCCACATCTTCATGATCAGTCGGTTCGTCGTCATCGAAACTACCCTCTTCCTCGTCAATCTCATCAAATATCAAAAGCCGATCAGTTCGTATCCACAAGATGCTCAGCAGCGGTGGCCGTCGTCATGGCGCGAGTCCTCAAGGGTTCCCATTTAGGAGAAGTTGGGAATCCTCATCTACAGTCGAGACTCCGATCTCAGACAGGTCGTCAATCACCAAGATCGCTCCTCCTGTCACCTCCACATTGGCGAACCGATAGACCCCAACGAAGGCATCCCCCTCTTCTATCGCTTCCGCCTCAGCGAGAAGTACCTGGCGATAGTCACTCCTCTGAGCAACGATCCGATAGTCGACTCCCTCGATGCGAAGCCACGAGCCCTGTACACCGGGTCCGAACACGAAGTCGGGATCGAGCGCCTCGATCCAGAACGCTGTCTCGTCCTGATCGTCCACGGTCGTGGTCCCGACGACTCCTTGACCGATGACGGGAAGGGGCGTCGCGAGAGTGGACGGTGGGCCGGACTGGGCCACGAAGAGGTTTCCGGGCGTCTCGGATGTCTCTACGTAGACGGTCCCGGCGCCGGCGACCCTATTCGACCAGAGCGTCCCGTCACAGTATCGAACTGCCCCACCCCAGGATCGGGTCTGGGTGGACGGGTCGAAGGTCGTCAGGTCGTCGACGTAGAGGGCGATTCGGCCGCCGCCGCCGGAGCCTGCCCACTTGGAGCAAGCCTGATTCTCGCCACCGGACGCATCGATCAGTCCGCCGCCCGTCAATGTCTGGGCTACCACCAGGATGCTGCCACCCGCTCCCGCCGCACCTGCTACCGACGACGTGAGGCCCTGGGTCGGGCTCGAGGAACGAATGACCCCGTCCAGCTGGAGGTTTCCTACCGCCAGGTAGAGTCCCCCGCCACCGGAACCACCCTGTGTATATCTGTACGACCCCCCTCCACCGGGGAGCTGCGGTAGGTAGACACTACCGAACACTTCACCGACTTGGCTCGTTGGGTAGCCCTGATAGGTGCCTGGCCCACCGTGACTGCCACCAAAGTCTCTAATCGAGCCGACTACCCAATCGGGAGACCCGCCCTCGGACGAGGCCGAGGTAGCTCCGGGATAGCCTTGCCCCGATGCATCGAGCAAACCACCCTGTTCAATGAGCAGGGTGCCTACTACTTCCAGGTGTAGGTCGGGAGTGCTCGCGGCCGCGATGGCCCCATCTCGAACGGTCAGGCTTTGAACGGCCACCTGGGCCGGCAATCGCAACTCACCCTCTCGAACCTCAAGGTCAGTCGCCTTGAACGCATCAGGGATTACCAACTTGGTCTGGTTACGTGCGATCGTGGCGTCGAAACGATACTCGCCGCGGTAGGTCGTTGCGCTCGTCACATTTGAAGCGTCAGACAAGAGGGCACGACCCGCACTATCTGTTTCCACGACTCGGAAGCTCCCGAGACGCACTCCCAGGG
>JAIOJS010000301.1 GCA_019911795.1 Thermoanaerobaculia bacterium
GGCCATCGCGATCTGCCTGGCGGAGCGCGCGAGGTGGTCGCTTCCGGCCCCTCTTGGACGCGCCTAAGTGCTTGACCTTTCGAGTTTTATCTAGCGCCGACGCGCCTTGACCCCCCAATTTTCGCTGTGCTACGCTCGCCGCCTCCGCAGAGTGCGTTGGGGTCTTTGATTCGAGTCGAGAAACGCGCGAACGGCGCCGGGGGTGGTCCTCTCGTGCCGGCGTGCTCGTCGGGCGCAACGGGAACCCGATCCGCGTGTCGCGGGTCCTAAGGACAACGGAGGTAGCGAGTGGGAACTTTCTGGGAGTACATGGACAAGGGTGGCCCGGTCATGTGGCCGATCCTCATTCTTTCGATCATCGGCTTCGCGGTCATGATCGAGCGGGCCTGGGTGCTGCGCAAGGCGCGGATCAACGTCAACGAGTTCCTCGCCAAGATCCGCAAGGCGCTCATGGTCAACCGCTCGCTGCGCGACGCGGTCAAGATCTGCGAGCAGTATCAGGGCCCGGTGGCCTCGGTGATGAAGGCCGGCCTGCTCAAGCACGGCCAGCCCAAGGACGACGTCGAGAAGACGATCGAGAACGCCGCCATGTACGAGACGACGCGCCTCGAGCGCGGGCTCGCGATCATCGCGACCGCCGCCAACATCGAGCCGATGCTCGGCTTCCTCGGCACCGTGACCGGCATGATCAACTCCTTCGACGCGCTCGCCAAGTCGGGCCTGTCGAACCCGGGCCTGGTCGCCGCCGGCATCTCCGAAGCGCTGATCACGACCGCCTCCGGCCTGATCATCGCCATCCCGATGCAGCTCGCCTACAACTACTTCACGACGCGCATCAACAAGTTCGTCCGCGACGTCGAAACCTCCACCAACATGCTTCTCGAGACCTTCGGGGAGATGGAGCGCGGCGGCATCCAGCCCGACCGGGCGTCCGAGCCGGTCGCCCCCAAGGTCTGAGCCGCGGCCACAGGGAGCCTTCATGCGCCTACCTGTACGCCGAAAGGCGGACGCCGTCATCCCGACGTCCTCGATGGCGGACATCGTCTTCCTGCTGATCATCTTCTTCGTGTTGACCTTCAACGTCGAGGTCGACAAGACGCAGGTGCAGCTGCCGAAGTCGATGCTCCGCTTCGAGGTTCCCAAGAAGGCCGCGGTGATTTCGATCACCGACGCCGGCCAGATCCGCGTGACCGACGGCGAGAGCTCGTCGACTCCGGTCAAGGGACCGGAGGACGTGGTCTCGTTCGCGGCCGAGATCGTCGCCCGCCAGGCCGACAAGGACTTCATCCTCAAGGCCGACCGGGGCGTGGCCTACCGCAACGTCGATCGCGTGATCGACGCGCTCAAGCAGGCCCGCGTCGAGTCCGTCTACCTGCTCTCTGAACAGGAGACGGTCGATGGCGGGGGGAGCTGAGAGATGAAGTTCACGAAAAAGAAGGTCAACGAGGAGATCTTCACCGGGTCGATGGCGGACATCACCTTCCTCCTCATCATCTTCTTCATGGTGACGAACACCTTCTCCGCCACCCGCGGGCTCGACTTCGCGCTGCCCAAGGAAGAGAAGAATCCGCCCCAGATCGAGCGCGAGGAGTCGGTGCTGATCGAGGTCCGACCCGGCGGCGGCATCTTCGTCGACGGCAAGGCGATGGCGGCGGACGCGATTCTCGACTACCTGCGCCCCAAGCTCGCGATCAACCAGACCAAGCCGGTCATCATCCGACCCGATCCGGAGTCGGCCTACGGCGACATGGTCAGGGTCTACGACGTGCTGCGCGGCGGCAAGGACAAGGGGGTCGAGGTGAAGAACATCTCGATTCCGACGCAGCGCGAAATCGACCAGTTCTGGTACTGACGCGAGGCTCGCCATGGCAGCTCAAGACAAGAACACGGCACCCCGTCCGCCGCAGGATCAGTTCACGGCCGACCTCGCGACCTTCGCCTCCGAGTACGAGGACGACAACAAGAAGCTGCGCTGGTCGCTGCTGATCGCGGGGCTTCTGCACCTGGTCCTCTTCCTCATCCACTTGCCCGAGATGACGCAGGCCGAGGTCAAGCAGGTGGAGAAGGCGAAGGTCTACGTCGTCCAGCAGGTGCGTTTCAAGCCACCGCCGCCCCAGCAGCAGCAGCAGGAGATGCTGCGGCCGCGCTCGAAGAAGGTGCCGATTCCCGACCCGACTCCCGACGAGCCCGAACCGATCCGGGTCGTCGACGAGGTCCAGCAGGACCTCGACATCCCGATCGACGACGACGTCATCGGCATCCCCGAGGGTCCGCCGCCCGCCGATCCGGGCGAGGGCGCTCCGATCCAGGTCGGCGGCGACGTGCGTCCGCCCGAGAAGATCTCGGCGCCGCAGCCGCAGTACACCGAGATCGCGCGCAAGGCCCGCATCCAGGGCGTCGTGATCGTCCAGGCGATCATCGACAAGCAGGGCAACGTGACCAACGTCAAGGTCCTCAAGGGCCTGCCGATGGGACTCGAGGAAGCGGCCGTCGACGCGATCAAGCAGTGGAAGTTCAAGCCGGCGATGCTCAACGGCAGGCCGGTGACCGTCTATTAC
>JAIOJS010000302.1 GCA_019911795.1 Thermoanaerobaculia bacterium
CCAATGGGGGTGGTGGACTCCATCGCTTGGCGGTCGACTCACTTTCAGCGGCGGGGGCGACGATCCGGGTAGGAGCAGCGACGGGTTCGACGGGTTCGACGTTGGGGACCTCAGGAGCCGACTCAACCTTCGCCGCCGCCGGTGCCCGGGTCGTCGGCGCCGCCGTCGACTCAATCTTGGAGAGCACGTCGTGGTCCGGTTCCGCTGCATCGTCGTCGGGTGCCGCGTGTTCCTCCATCTTGGTGACCGGAATCGGCTTGGTGTCCTTCTGTTTGACCCCTCCGCCGGAGGATCGTGGGGCGGCATGGGCGACCAGGGTCCGGTCGATCTCGCGGTGGACCCGTTCGAGGTCCTGAAGGAGCGCTTCGAAGTCGTCGTAGCGTTGGTCACGATCTCGGCGCAAGCAGCGGTGAACGAGGTCGGCGAGGTCCTGGGGGCAGTCCGGGACGATCTCTTCCAATCGCCGCGGCGCGTCGCCGAGAATCGATCTCAGAATGCTGGTGACGTCACGGCCGATGAAGGGACTGGTGTAGGCGATCAGCTCATAGGCGACCACCCCGTAGGAGAAGATGTCGGTCCGCTTGTCGAGTTCCTTGCCCTCGATCTGTTCCGGAGACAGGTAGCCCAACGTACCGACCGTCATCCCTTGCTGGGTCAACGGGGAGCCGCCCAGCGGTTTGGCGATCCCGAAGTCGAGGATCTTGACCTCGCCGTTCTCCAGGACTCTGAGATTCCCCGGTTTGATGTCGCGGTGGATGATGCCGCGGCCGTGGGCATAGCGAAGGCCTCGGGCCGCCTGCAGGAGCATCTCGACCTTCGCGGCGAGGGGCAGGGTGTCTCGGCGCTGGATCTTGTGCAGGAGATCCTCGCCGGAGAGGTACTCCTGGACCAGGAAGGCCTCGTCTCCTTCGACCCCGAAGTCGTGAACCAGCGTGACGTTGGGGTGGTCGAAACGGGCCGCGATCTGGGCCTCGCGGAAGAAGCGCTGACGGCTCTCCTCGTCGACGAAGGTACAGGTCTTCACCGCCACCGTCCGTTTGAGGTAGGGATCGCGGGCCTTGTAGACAACGCCAAAACCGCCTTCGGCGATTCGTTCGATGACTTCATACTTGTTGATCTTGTCAGTCAAAGCTCGAACATCGTACCAGTTGGGAGCGCGTCACGGAATGTCGAGATTGGAGACCAGATTGGATACCAGGGTTTCGGCGATCGCAAGGCCCTCGAGTGTCGGTGCGATCGAGCGGCCGTGGACGGTGAGGAACCCCTGGCCGACGAGGCGTTCGATGACGGGAAGACGCTCGGTCCACAGGTCCTGTGAGTGCTCCTGCGAGAGCGCGTCGAAGTCGACGCCGCGAGTCGTTCGGAGACCGAGCATCAGGGCTTCGAGGAGGAACTGAGAGGAGTCCAGGGTCTCGGCGTCTTCGATCGGGCGTTGGCCCGCTTCGACCAGCCGCTGCCAGTTGGGTAGTTTGCGGGCGTTCCACCAACGCCTTCGGCCGCGGTACGAGTGGGCCGACGGACCGAATCCGAGATAGGGAACGTGCTGCCAGTACTTCTGGTTGTGCCGCGACCGGAACCGCGGCGCGGAGGCGAAGTTGGAGACCTCGTAGGCAGCGTAGCCGTGTTCGGCGAGCCGCCGGTGGGTGATTCGAAAGAGCTCCGCCTGGTCCTCGTTGGGCATCTCGGAGAGTTGGCCTCGCTGGGCGCGGAATCCGAACGACGTTCCCTCGTGGATGGTGAGTTGGTAGCAGGAGATGTGCTGAGGACCCAGGGAGATGGCGGCCTCGAGGTCTTGCTGCCACCGGGCTGGAGTCTGTCCGGGCAGGCCGAAGATGAGGTCGATCGAGACGGCCGAGAAGCCCGCGTCGAGGGCGGTCTCGACCGCGAGGCGCGCCCCTCGACCGTCGTGCCGACGCCCCAGGAATGCGAGCTGGTCATCGTCGAAGGACTGAACTCCCAGGCTCAGGACATCGATGCCCAGTTCGCGCCAGCTTGCGGTCGTGGACTTGCTGCAGTCCTCGGGGTTGGCCTCGAACTGAATCCAGGGCGAGTCCTCCAAATCGAGGTTGGATTCCAGGGTCTCCAGGATCTCGAAGATCCCTTCGGGAGCCAGAGCGGACGGAGTCCCCCCTCCGAAGTAAATCGTGTCGAAGGGGCGGGCCCAGTCCTCGCCGCGCCAGCTCTTGATCTCGCGGCACAGGTTCACCGTGAACTGCGCTTTGCGCTCCTCGGTCCCGGTCAGAACCGAGAAGTCGCAGTAGGGACAGATCTTCGAGCAGAAAGGGATATGAAGGTAGAGGCCGGGTGCGATCGATACCGAGGCCTCCGCCTCGTCCGTCGACGGGCGGTTGGGGAGGTCCTTCGCGGTCACGACCCCGGATCGGTTTTGAGGACCGCGACGAAAGCCTTCTGCGGGATCTCGACCGAGCCCACCATCTTCATCCGCTTCTTACCCTCTTTCTGCTTCTCGAGGAGCTTGCGCTTCCGACTGATGTCACCGCCGTAGCACTTGGCGGTCACGTCCTTGCGGAAGGCAGTGATCGTCTTGCGGGCGATGATGGTACCGCCGATGGCGCCCTGGATGGCGATCTTGAACTGCTGTTTGGGGATATTCTCCTCGAGGCGATCGCAATAGTGCATGGCCCGAGCCCGAGCCTTGTCCCGGTGCACCAGCTGAGAGAGGGCGTCGACCTGCTCGCCGTTGACCAGGATGTCGACCTTGGCCAAGTCGGTCTCACGGTAGTCGATGATCTCGTAGTCGAACGATCCGTACCCCTGAGTGACGGTCTTGAGTCGGTCGTAGAAGTCGAAGAGTACTTCGCCCAGCGGCATCTCCGATGTGAGCTCGACCCGTCCTACCGAGAGGTAGTTGAAGGTCGTGTTCTCCCCACGGCGCTCCCGACAGAGCTCCATCACCGCCCCGATGTAGCGTTCGGGAATCATGATCGCGGCCTTGATGAACGGCTCCTCGACCTTTTCGATGTTGGCGGGATCGGGGTAGAGCGACGGGCTCTCGATATTGACCCAATCGCCGGTCTTGAGGAGGACTCGGTAGCGTACCGAGGGAGCGGAGAGGAGGAGGGCGAGGTCGTACTCGCGTTTCAGCCGCTCCTGCACAACTTCGAGGTGGAGGAGGCCAAGGAAGCCACAGCGGTAGCCGAAGCCGAGGGCGACCGAGGAGTCCTTCTCATAGGTCAGGGCGGCATCGTTCAGGGCGAGCTTGTCCAGGGCCCGTCCGAGATCTTCGTACTCGTCGGTAGACAGTGGATAGATCGAGGAGAAGACCACGGGCCTGGCCTCCTGATAGCCAGGGAGAGGAGCGGGGGCCGGGTTCTTGACGTCGGTGATGGTGTCGCCAATGGCGATGTCCTGGATAGTCTTGATGCCCGCGATCACGTAGCCGACCTCTCCGGCCTCCAACTGCTTGCTCGGGACACGCTTGAGCTTGAGCAGGCCGAGTTCCTCGATCTCGAACTCTTTGTCGCTGTGCATCAAGCGGATCTGCTGACCCTTGCGCAGGGTGCCCTCGCGAACGCGAACGAGGAGGACGACGCCGCGGTAGGCATCGTACTGAGCGTCGAAGATCAGCGCCGAAAGCGGCTCCTTGGCATCCCCGATCGGGGGCGGTAGCTTGGTCACGATCGCTTCCAGAACATCCTCGATGCCGGCACCGGTCTTGGCCGAGCAGAGAATCGCCTCGAACGGGTCGAGTCCGAGGTCAGCATCGATCTCCTCCCGGGCGCGGTCGACGTCGGCGGCGGGAAGATCGATCTTGTTGATCACCGGCACGATCTCGAGGTCGTACTCCATGGCGAGGTAGAGGTTGGCGACAGTCTGTGCCTCGACGCCCTGGGCGGCATCGACGATGAGGAGGGCGCCCTCGCACGACATTAGAGACCGGCGAACCTCATGAGAGAAGTCGACATGTCCGGGAGTGTCGATGAGGTTGAGGTGGTAGAGAATGCCGTCGTTGGCCTTGTACTCCAGCGTCACCGTATTGCTCTTGATGGTGATGCCGCGTTCCCGCTCGATATCCATGGAATCGAGGATCTGGTCCCGGAACTCGCGTAGCTCGACGCCGCCGCACTGCTGAATGAGGCGATCGGCAAGGGTCGACTTGCCGTGGTCGATGTGGGCAATGATGCAGAAGTTGCGGGTAGTGTCCAAGAGGGCCTCGTGGGTTCCGAGCGTGGGAGCTTGGGGAGTGTCGACGGAGATGAAGGACGGGACGAAGGGGTGGTCTGGGACAGCTTCCCGTCCGGTCCAGGCGCCCGACCAGTCCCCCATGATAGCAGAGCCCGTGGGCCTTCGGGAGGGTTTCGGTGGCTCTAGATGAGGTCGTCGGCGGTGACGATGAGTCCGCCGTCCTGTGGCCGGTCTTCCAGGACCACGGAGCGGTCTGAGAGTTCAGGAAGCTCAGGAAGCTCAGGAAGACGTAGACGTACCGGACGGATATCGGCGACCACCGCGAGATGGTCAGAAACGGGGGTCGAGAGTGTCTCGTAGCGCACGAACTCGAGTTCCCGAGAAACGAGGATCCAATCGAGTCGTCGCCACGGCCGCACCGAGGGAAAGGTCGGAGCCTTGTGGTACGGCTGGTGGGTCCGAAGACCCAAGCGTTGGGCCAGGGGGCGGAACTGACCGCTCTCGCGACACCAGGAGGCGTTGAAGTCTCCGAGGACGACGAGGGGGCGCGTGCGCTGTCCCAGGTAGTGGGCGAGGAGTCGGATCTGACGTCGCCGAACGGCGGGATGAAGGGCTTCGAAATGAGTCGAGACGACGTCGATCGAGAAGCCCCAGGCCGGCACTGGAAGGGTGGCCACGACGAACCCCTTGGTGTCGCGCCACGAGGACCCGAAGCGCTGAGACGATGGCTGGATCATCCCGTTGCGGCTGATCAGAGCAGTTCCAGAGATCAGGTTGTGCACGCCTAGGCCGAAGAGATTGTGCTCGCCGAGGAAGGCGTGAGAGTGGTCGATGTGTTGCGCCAAGGTTTCCACGTGGTGGAAGTTGCCGCTCCAGACCGACGGTCCATCCGCCTCTTGGAGGGCGACGAGATCGGGGTCTTGCTCGCCTACCAGTTCGGCGATGCGATGCAGGTTGTCCTCCACTTGGTGCTTGGCGAGCAACGCCTGGTGTTTGGCGAGTCCTCGGCCATGGGCGATGTTGAGGGTGGCCACCCGGAGACTGCCGAGGGAGTCGGCGTCCACCAGGGGATCGAGGGGGGACCGACGCCACTGGGGTTCCGACAGCCAACGCGGGGTCCAAACCCCTAGCCGGCTCTGGATGCGAGCCAGCGGGGGGAGGGTGAAGGCTGTTCTCAGTGGATTGACCATGTCTCGGAGGAAGAGATTACCAGATGACCTGACGATAGTGACAGCGCAGCGCTACCCACTCGTTCACAAACGGAAAACCGTGGGGTCAATATTCCTTTGAATCCTGCGGCTGGCCAGACTGCCCTCCGGGGAACGCAGTCCTGCCGGGTGCATCGGCTGAGGGGACGGTTGTCCGCCGGACTACTCGCTACGGCGACCAGGCTGAAGTGTTGCCGGACTCGAAGCCGTCGACGAAGAGAGTCTGGGACTCCGCCCAGGCTTCTAGGAACTGTCGCAGGGCTTCCGGCGCCTGGGTCGAGGGAGGCGCGGCCGCCTGGTTGAGGTTGTTGACCCCATGGCAGCCGTCGCACACGCGGATCTCGCCGGGTTGGAAGGTGATCCAGTTGCGTTCTCGGACCACAGGAGTTCCGTCGGGTGCCGTCGTTTGCCAGGCCATCGCCCGTCGCGCGGGAACGGTGGCGGCGGTCGATCCGTCCAGCGCGATCGCGACGCTGCCTTCGGGACCGGTGGGGTTGGGAAGATTGACCACCGCCGGGTCGTGCATGACCTGGGCGATGACCCGGCGCCCCGGATTGGGGTCGGCCATGCCCCCGATGCCTCGGAGCTGATCCGCCTGAAAGTACTGCAGATGGGCGATGTCATAGATCGTGCCGCTGGCGCCGATCGTGGTCTGCCCGCCGTTGGGAACTCGAAGGTTGAAGGGCTGTTGGCGATCGGCGTCATCACGGGATGTGGCATCGCGTACCACCATCAGGGCGAGGTCGCGGTCGGCGAGCCACTGCTGGAAGGCAGCCGGATTGACGCCGGTCTCGGTGAAGATCTGTTGCTCCGGTGCTTCGAGCGGGAAGGGGCGAGCCGGAGGCAGCGGACGACTGCGGACCTCGACCGGCTGCAATTCCCACATCTCCACGTTGCTGTGGGTGACGAGGACGTCGGGATCCCAGTACGAAACCGTCTCGACGATCCCGCTGGTTAGATCTGCTCCTCCAGCCGGTACCAAGTAGCCGCCGGAAGTGCCGAGAGTCTTGAGACGAAAATCGTAGCGGGCGATGGGAAACGCTCGAGTGCCCTCGTTGTTGGCACCCCGTGCCTCGGCGGTATGGGCGGCGACGACGACGCCGTTCGAGAGGTTGAGAGGATCGCGATAGTGGCCGCTGTGCGTGGCCGGGACGGGGTCACCATCAGCGACTACTCCTGCGGTATCGGGGTGAGTGAGATAGGTGACCGCGATGGCGTCGGCCGACTGCCCTTCGGGAGCTCCGATGGCGATCAGCTGCCCCGAGGCGTGGGTCTCGAACTCGGGAGCGTCGACTCCGAGGTAACGACCAGCGCTGTTCGGATCCTCGGCGAGTTGGAGGACGTTGAGGATCGAGTTGGGATTGAAGCGACCGCTCGTCGCGTCGATGAACTCGACCAGGTTGGGATCGTCGTTGAAGGACTGTTCGAAGTAGGAGTGCAACTCGTGACGGCCGAGGTGATTCACGACCTCTTCGCGAGTGCCGTCCTCCTCGATCTGCCACGGGAAGAAGTGGTTGAGTCGGTGACCCAGCAGGTTGGTGCCTTGCAGGAGGTCGGTGCGCGAGGGCCGCGGTTCGGGGAATACCTCCTCTTCGGCTGGAAGCATGGCCGCCCCCGCCGACTCGTCGGCGAAGTCGAAAGTGCCGTAGATCGTGCCGCCGGTGCTGGTGTGGTCTGCGTCGGCTTGCTGATCTCGCTGCAAGTGGTCCCAACGGGTAAAGAGAACGCGCCCGAAGCTGTCGACGATCGGGTCGAAGGATCCGGATGGGGAGTGTTGGAGCAGGAAGAGGTCGCCATCGGCGGATGAAGAGGCCGGATCCAGACTCCACAGGCCGGTTGGCGTGGGAGTCGATTCGTACTCGTCGTGCTGGGGATAGAGGTGACGAGCCCCATTACGGGTCCGATCGGAGACGAAGATGATACGGCCATCGGTACCGTACGTGGGACTGACGTTGTTGAAGTCCTCGGGCTGCTTCGGGACCTTGGTGATCACCGGAGTGTCTCCCTGTCCCAGCCCAGTGATCTCGTACAGCTGCCAGTAGTACTCGCCCCAAACGAACTGCTCGGTGGGTGAGCCTATGGCCATACTGAACACTGCCTTGGTTCCCGACCAGTGCACCGAGGGATCCCGCACCGAGATGGCATCGTCGCCCTGGAAGCCGTCCATGCCGTAGCCGGCCGCCTCGGTCAGATTGCGCAGCAGCGGCGAGCCGCTCGGGTAGCGGATCCACAGGTCACCACCTCGAGGAGCTTTGTCGACTCGGGCTTCGTGGTTGGCGAAGACTGAGCCTATTGTCGCAAAGTCCTCGGGGACTGGGACTTGAGTGATGAAAAGCACGGGGAACTGAAGAGTCGGCGCGCCCTCGGTGGCAGGATTCTGAGTCGTGGTGGGCGGGGCCGCGCTGAGAAGCGGGGCCGTGGGGCCGGCGAGAATCGATACAGCTATCGAGAGAGCGACGAGTCGACGGAAGGTCCATTGCGGCATGAAGGTACTCCTGGGTAGGAGGTGACGTTACCAGTTCGCCACCTCGGCACACAGTGAAAACGATCACACACGGCAAACCGCACAGATCGGGGATTCTGGTCCCCAACTATCGGATCTCGGATCCTACGGAAGCGGCTCGACCTCCACATCCTCCAGGCGGATCTGGGATACCTCTTGGAGTCGCTCGCGGACGGTGGTTGGGTTGATCTCTTCGAGAGCCAGGGAGTGGTCCTCGCGGCCGAAATTCTCCTGATCGAACACCAGGATGCCCCCGACTCGCCGATAGTTGTGGAGCTTGCGAAAACGCAGCCCACGGCTGCCGTCAGAGTTGACGTAGGTGTAGGCGAAGAACTCGAGGCGAGCCGTCTTCGGATCGAACCAATAGAGGAACTCGTCGCTCGCGTCACTGCTGCTCTTCCCCTCGAAGGTCACCTTGACCCGATGCAGCTCGCGGCCCTCCCAATCCACCGTTCCCAGGTCGTGTTGGTAGACGCTGGGGTCGGTGAGGCGAAAGGGGAGCAGGGCAAAGTAGACACGCGCCGTGACCCAATCACGCCAGCGTTGTGCTTCGGATTCTGAGACCGGGATCTCCTTGCCGAACTCGCGGCCCTCGATAGAATCGTTGGTGCTCCGAGCCCAACGTCGACGGTCACCCTGGGACTCCTCCGCGGTGTGGTCGTAGAGCCCGCCGTCCATCCGCGTGGTGACATCGAAGCAACCCGATTTGGAGCAGATGGCGAACGAGACGACGCTGTGGCGGTAGAGGTCGCCTCCGTGGAACTCGATCGAGCGGTCGACGATCTCCAGTCGGGTTGGAGCGGCCTCTTCGGCACCGGTCGCCGGAGCTCCGAGGCTCAGTCCGAGAAGGAAGGTCAGAGAGAGTGCTGAGATATGCAAATTCATGCTTCGGTCTCCGGTGGAGGTGGGGTGGGAGAGGCCTTGGCGGCTCGTGCGGCGTCGACACGACGTTCCGCACGTCGCTGAGCGATGGTGGAGGGCGGCAGGTCGAGTCGCCGAGATTCTTCGAGGACGGCTCGTACGAGGTCGCCGATCTCGGCCATCCGGTCCATCAAGGCCTGCGGGGCGTCGGCGTCGGATCGAGCAGCGTCCACGGGTAGACCGAAGGCGAGGGCGCCCCCCGCATTGATCACATAGTCGGGCGCGTACACGATGCCCCTATCGTGAAGTCGCTCGCCGTCTTCCAGGGTGGCGAGCTGGTTGTTGGCGGATCCGGCGACGATGCGGCAGCGTAGACGGGGGATCGTCTCTTGATCGAGGATTCCGCCGACTGCGCACGGCGCGAAGAGGTCGCACTCGGTTTCGTAAAGGTTCTCCGTCGTGACCACCTCGGCACCGAGCTCCGCCGCGAGGGAGGCCGCTCGGTCGGCCTCGAGATCGTTGAGAAGGAGATGAACCCCGGACTTCGCGAGGCGTCTCGCCAGGGGCTCACCAACATCTCCTACCCCCTGAATGAGGACCGTCGAATCTGCGAGTTCCTTTCGGGCGAGCACCACTTCGCAGGCAGCGCGGATTCCGTGAAACACGCCTTCGGCGGTGAAGGGACCGGGGTCGGTGACCTGTCCGTCTGTCCGTGCCCCGTGGATGAACCGGCAGCGCTCGGCGAGGATCGCCATGTCGCTGGGGGTGGTGCCAAGATCCTCACCGGTACCAAAGGCGCCATCCATCGACTCGACGAGGTCGGCGTAGCGTTGGAGGAGGTGGAGTCGCTCGGCCTCGTCGAGGGGACGAGAGAGGGCGAGGACTGCTTTGCCGCCGCCCTTGTCGAGTCCGATCGAGGACCATTTGTAGGTCATCCCTTCGGCGAGACGGAGAGCATCCCGAAGGCCAGCCTCTGGTTCGGAGTAGATCTTCATCCGGGTACCCCCTACCGGGGTTCCCAAGACGCTGGAGTGGAGAGCGACGAAGATCCAGCTGTCCGTGAGGTCGTCGCGGCGAATGACCACCACCTCTCCGGGCCAGTCCCTGGCGATCTGCTTGAGGTCGTTGATCATGCATCGAATAATAGACCAGCTGGCGCCTCCATCGACTCAGCGGGTGGACGGGAGATGCGCAGGAAAGGCGAACGCAACGTGGGGTCGGCGAGAACCGTATGAATGTGAAGGGGAGGAATCGATGAACGAACGGCAGGACTTCGAGGACCTTGATCTGGGACGAGACGATGACGGGGACGATCTCCCCGTGCGACAGGATGTCGAGGAGACGGTAGCCCTCTACGACGAGGATCGGCCGCGCGAAGGCTCCCCTGTCCTGATCTGGTTGGTGGGATTGGTGGTTGTTCTTTGCGCCGTCGGGGCCTGGTGGTTTCTACGGAGCCCCACCAAGCCTCCCGAGGTTGTCCCGCGGCCCGCCGCCGCGACGGCCGCAACGAGTGAACCGGCCGAGGCGCCGCTCGGCAGTGAGACGGCGGAGTCCCTCGATCCCTTGGTGATTCCGGGGCTCGATGCCAGTGACGAGGTGGTGCGTCAGCTCGTCGCCAGACTCTCGGCCAACCCCGGTCTCGCGGAGTGGCTCGCTACCGATCGGCTCGTGCGCCGGTTCGTGGTCTCGGTGGTCAACGTCTCGGAGGGTGTTCATCCTCGGAAGCACCTGAGTGGGTCAGTCGATGGCGTCTTCGTAGTGGATCAGGTAGGGGGTGCCCATTACCCAGACCCTGCCACCTACGATCGCTACCGCCCGATGGTGGCAGTATTCACCTCGATCGACCCCCGCGGGGCGGCCGAGCTCTACAGCCGCCTTCGCCCCCTGTTCAACGAAGCCTACCGAGATCTCGGCTATCCGAGGGGCAATTTCGATGATGCCATGCGCAAGGCGCTGAGAACGATCGCTTCCACCCCGATCCCCGATTCTGCGCCGGCCTTGGTTCGCGGCGTGGGAACTTGGCGCTTTGCCGATCCAGCGTTGGAGAGCCTCAGCCCAGTCCAGAAGCAACTTCTGCGACTTGGTCCCACTCAGCAAGTGAAGGTGCAAGAACATACGCGGCGACTGGGTCGAGCGCTTGGCATGAGCGACCTGTGAGTCAGGGCCAGATCGCCAACGGCGCCAGCAGCAGACAACCGAACAGTCCCACCAGCGTGATCCAACGGGGGAACCGTCGATCCTTCGGCGGCAAGCGGAGGGCGGCGAGGTTGGTCAGTCCGTAGTAGATCAGGACGGTGAATGCGCTGAAGGTCCAGGTGGTTTTGACATCGCCGATGAGGACGAGGAGGGCGATCGCCAGGGAGACGCTCCACACCGCCCGGCGAGGGGTCGCGGTGCGGGGGTGGATGCCGCCCAGGAAGGCGGGGAGATCGCGTCGCCGCGCCATCGCTAGGATCACACGACTCAAGCCCAAGATGAGATTGAGTAGAACACCGGCCATCGCGGTGACAGCGCCAAGACTGACAATCTGGGCGACGCGCGAGGAGGCGAAGTTCCGAGCGACGGTCTCCAAAGGAGCCGCGTCCCCCTGCGTCGTAACGGCGAAGGCGTCGACGCCCACCGTCGCCAACGCGGCGGCGGCCACGGCGGAGTAGAGCAGCACGGAGACGCCGAGCGTGATGAGAATGGCTCGCGGGATTGTCCACGCGGGTCGTCGTACCTCCTCTCCGAGGGTCGCGATCCGTCCGTAGCCGGTATAGGCGACGAAGAGGAGAGCGCTTCCCCTGAGGAGATCGATCGCCGTGTACTCATGAGATCGCCAGAGGGCGCTGGGATCGGCGGCGGAGAGGAGGGCGACGGTCCCGGAATGTTGCCATGCAGCGATGATGAAGGTACCGAGACTGGCCACGGTCAGGGCGACGACGACTCCGTTGACGGCGTTGGAGCGACGGATGCCGCCGGCGACGAGGAGGGTTACCAAGCCGACGAGACCGAGAGCGAACGGGACGACCGTCGTGAAGCGAGAAGGGAGGGAGAGGAGGTGGAGCAGGTAGGCCGCGCAGCCCAGCGCGGCGGTGGCGGCGGAGGCGGACTTGGCGATGAGAAAGAGCCAGCCCGCCACGACCCCGGCCTTTGGGTGGAGGTAGCGATAGGCGTACTCGTAGGTTCCACCACTGACCGGATGGGCCGCCGCCAGTTGGGCGCTCGACAAGCCGTTGGCGGTGGCCACGACGGCGGACAGGAGGATCGCTAGGACCAGTCCAGAGCCGACCACTCCGGCCGCAATCCCGAGGCTGACGAAGACTCCAGTTCCTAGAATCGAGCCCAGTCCGAGGCCGATGGCGCCGCCAAGTCCGACTTCACGCCGCAGCCCGACCTCACGCCGCAGCCCCCCCGGGGGCACAGAGCCGGAGGCTGGCGGCGGAGGAGACCGGAGGGAAGGATCGGGAGCTTGGCTCATAGCAGTGCGAGAGAGCGGGAGCTGGTGGACGTTCCGGCGCAGGGCAACGCTGACGCACCCTGCGATCTGGTGATCAGGCTGGTCTGTTGATCAGGCTGGCCTGATCAACAGACCCCGCTCCGTACGAGAACTCTCAGTCGGGAGGAGTGGATTCGGGAACGATGACCGCTTGGAGTCGCACCGAGCCGTTGAAGCTCTTGATCTCGAGATCTGGTCCCCCGGATCCGATCTTGACGAGCCCGGTCTTGAGCCTATGACCGGCCTGACGCCGAATCTCGGTGGAGAAGTCGCTGGTAATCGGACCGCGAGTTTCCAGGGCGACATCGACCGCAGCTCCCTCCAGGAACTCCACCCGCACGGAACCGGTATTCGTCGAAAGTACGCTGGGATGCTCCCAGTTGGTATCGCGAAACTGGGCCAGTATCGATCCCGAATCAGTGGTCGCGCGGAGTTCCCCTTTGCCCCGGAACTTGATTTCGCCGCTCGTCGTCTCGACCACGGTTGCCCCTTCGAGTCCCCGCAGTTCGACGAGGTCGTCCTCGCCATGGATCGAAATCGATAGCCCGGCGGGAACGAAGATCCCAAGATCCACTCGCCGAGGACTCCACTCTGGCCGAATCTTCACGCCCTCAGGGTCGGCGGCAAAGCCAACGGTGATCTCCAGAGCCCCGTCGGAACCCTCGGAGATGCCGAAGTCGACGTCCCGAGGGTCCTCGCGATGCTTCTGGACGATCGTAGTGATCACGATCCGGTCTCCCTCCCCGGCCCGAAGTCGAACATCGCCCCAGAGATTCTCGAGCCTTACCGAAGTCGACGAGGGGACAGCCTGACTGAACTCTCTCTCCTCGATCAGCCAATCCTCGGGGGCTGGCTTCGCATCCTCGAGCGTAGCCTGCCCTGAATCGAGAGCCATCGCCTCAGCCGGGAGCACCAGTAGAGCGAGGCCTAGCCCCGCGAGGGCACCAAGCGCCATCGAGCGGACCGAGGACCCGGAGAAACGATGTCCTACGGAGACCAAAGCGACGTGTCACCGGTCTCGAAGCCATCAGAGAAGATACTGTCCAGAGCGAAGTGGCCCACCCAGGTCGTCCAGGTACCGTTGGCCAGGATGATCTCATTCGTGTACCAGAAGGTCTTGCCGTCTGCGGGATCCACGTTCATCGCGCTGTAGTCTCCCCAGCGCTGGGAGCTCGTCTGTGAGCCTTCGCCATCTTTGATCGTGATCTCGTCCATCGTCATCGTGCCCAAGGTATCGTCCGCCCGACGCGCGGTGGCCCGTATCCCGGGGAAGACGCTGGTTCCATCGCTGACGGTGTAGCCCAGGGCCATGTCACCGTCGGCGTTCATCGCGATCGAGCCCATGAACCTCTCGACGGAGTCCGGTGCATAGGTTCCCTCTTGGAAGATCGACCAGTTGGAGAAGCCATCGGTACCTAGGCAACCTCCGGCCAGGCAATCGTCCGCCCGAAGCTCCCACCAGCGCATTCCCGCTTGTCCACTACCCGCGTCGACCACCTGGGTCATCACCATGCGGGCTTGTCCGCCGATGTTTCGCCAGGCGAGGCGGCGCATGGGACGGTTGAAGAGAGCGTCGATCAGGTTGGCGGTTCCGGGTTGCGGAATGCAGTCACGTACCCCGGGCGAGCAGGGGAGGAGCGTCATGGGACTCAACGGGAGATTGGCAACGTTGGTGAAGCTCGAGTTGGCGGGGGTGTCGAAGTCGACTGCGAAATCCCACAGTTCGATTCGATCCACCGGGTTGCCACTGTCCTGGGTATCGTCGACGGTGCGGGCGAAGGTGTTGGGAACTCCGACCGGAGGTCCGACCGCGCCGTCGTGGTCAGCCGGGAGGATACGTGTCACGCGAGGACTGGCACCGTTGAGTTGGGGGATGGCGAAGCGTTGAAAGGTCGCGGCCGCTCCGGCCAGCATCTGGTCGCGGTCAAAAGCGTAGATTCCCAGGGACGGCGACTCGAAGCTCGAAACGTAGTAGGCGTCCGACCACATTCCGTACTGGGGATAGTCGGGGAAGCTTGGAGCCGAGAAGTCGTAGACGTACCAGCCATCGGTGACCGGGTTGGGACCCTGAGAGAGGTAGAAGCAGAACGTGTTGCCGGTGATGTCGAACTCGGTCATGAGCCAACGGTCTGCCAGTTCGTCGTACTGAACCACGGGGTCGCCGTCGCCGTCAGCACAGGGCGATCCAGGGGCGCCACCGCTCGCCGTCCACAGGGAGTTGAGGGTCGTGGAAGGAACGAGGACCGTCCCTTCTTTGTCGAAGATCATGAAGCGGGTCACGTTGGCCATTGCGATGTAGTGGTTGAGTCCGACATCTCCTACGACGTCGGGGGGACGTGCACCCGTGAAACCGATAGCTGGAAAGGCAGAGATCAGCGCGCCGGCGAAGGTGACTCCCTCACCAGCTCGCTGGCGTAGCGGATCTTGCCAAGTAGGGTCTTCCGCGACGGCGAAATCATCGACCGTCGACTCCGCGACGACTTTTATTGGGTCTCCGGGCTGCCATTCGGGTGCGGGCGGGAGATCACGCAAGTCGACGTTGAGGACGTAAGGAACGACGATGTCGCTGACCCAAACCTCTGAGTCCGGTTGGGTGACATCGCCGGTCTCGGCCGAGACGGCTCCCACGAAGAGGAGCGAAGCGATAGCTAGCCGCAGCGAGTTGGCGAAGAGGGTGACAGGTGAGTGGATCATGGGTTCCCCTGGAGATTCAAAGATACTGAGGGTCTAGGGTCTGACAGCCTGGCTCTCAAGTGGGTCTGCGGTCTCGCGCGGCCGAGTCGATGGACCAAGGGCCAGCACTGAGTGAACTAGCCTGGTGGCCGACCAGCTCGAGAGACAGGAAATGCAGCGCGAATTATACGGTAAAAGCCGGGTTTCTCCTAGCTGCTCCAGGAGGCCGGAAGACCACCTACTTCTGGTACACAACCTCGCCCCCGATGATCGTCATCTCCACCTCGGTGTTGGTGATCGCTTCCTCGGGAACGGTCAGGAGATCCTGTGACAGGACCACGAAGTCGGCGAGCTTGCCAACCTCGATACTTCCCTTGATGTCCTCCTCGAAGGCACCGTAGGCGGCATCCAGGGTCATCGACCGCAGAGCCTCCTCGCGGGTGAGAACCTGGTCGGGTGTGAAGGTCTCACCGTTGTTCATCCTGCGGGTGACGGCGGAGTAATAGTTGGCGATGGGGTCGATATCCTCGACTGGAGTGTCGGTGCCGTTCATGAGCGCGACCCCCGCATTGATCAAGTCGCGCCAAACGTAGGCGCGCTCCGCTGAACGCTCGGCACCGAGGCGCTCCGGTACCCAGGGGCCATCCGAGGTGCAGTGAACGCTCTGGATGGCGGCGATGACACCGAGGTCGGCGAAGCGATGCACGTCGTCCGGATGGACGTTCTGGGCGTGCTCGATCCGCCAGCGGCGCTCGCTGGCCCGGTCGGTACCGTCCAGGGCAGCGGCGAAGACGTCGAGCGTTTCGCGGTTGGCGCGGTCGCCGATGGCATGGACGCACAGCTGCAGATCGTGATCGCGAGCGACCTCGGCGTTGGCGGCCACGACCGCCAGCGGAGTAGTCTCCAGACCCGACGTGTCCGGTTGGTCACTGTACGGCTCGAGAAGCCAGGCCCCGCGTGAGCCCAGGGCTCCGTCAAGAGACACTTTGATGCCCCCCACCGTGAAGTGGTCGTCGGCCAGCCCCTTGACCTTGACGTCGGGCAGGGCGGCGAGGATGGCCTCGGGCTCGTCGCGGATCATCACCCAGAGGCGGACGTCGAGCGCACCCTCTTCCGCGGCCTGGCGAAGGAAGGGGATCTCTCCCAACGACGAACCCGCGTCCTGGAACGAGGTGATGCCGTTGGAGGTCGATTCTTTGTCGGCAGCTTCGAGGCGCAACGCGACCTCTTCCGGACTGGGGGAATCCTTGCGGCTGATCAGCCCTTGGGCAGTCTCGATGAAGACACCGGTAGCGTGTCCCTTGGAATCACGGACGATCTTGCCGCCAGGGGGGGCGGGAGTCTCGTCGGTGATCCCTCCGAGCTCCATCGCCTTGGCATTGGCGAAGGCGCCGTGGCCGCTGGCATGGCGCAAGACCACCGGGTTGTCGGGGGAGATCGCACTCAAGGCATCGTGCACCGGGTACCCCTCGACGCTGGGCTCGGGCACGTGGTCCCACTTGTCTTGGTGCCACCCGCGGCCCTCGATCCACACGCCTGGGCCGGACTCGGTGACCGCCTTCTCGACGAGGGCGACGATGCCCTCCCATGTCGACGGTTGGCCGGCTGCAACCTGGCGCATCGCCGTTCCCAGTCCATAGAAGTGACCGTGGCCCTCGATGAGCCCGGGGATCAGGGTGCGCCCCGCGAGCTCGATGACCTGGGTGTTCGGTCCGACGAAAGCGGCGATCTCTTCGTCGGAACCGACGGCGACGATTCGGTGACCGGAAACCGCAACCGCCTGGGCAGTCGGCATCGGACCCGCGACGGTCACGACGTGACCTCCGGTGAGCACGAGGTCAGCGCTCGAGGTCGTTGTCTCCTCGCTTGCCGGCGAGGTGCAGGCGGTCAATAGGAGGGCGGCGAGAAGGGATCCAGCGAATCTAGTCATCGGCTTGTAGCCTTTCGAGTTTGGTGCGGTACTTGCGATCGAGCTCTCTTTGCTTGTCGTCGAGGTCCACGGTACGACCCTCGATGAACACGTGAGTCACATCCTGAGTCAGGGCGTCCATGACGTCGCCTCGGGAGACGAAGAGGGTGGCATCCTTGCCGACCTCGAGAGAGCCCTGGCGGTCAGCTATTCCAAGTATCTCGGCTGTGGTGAGGGTCAGGGAGCGCAGCGCCACGTCGGCCGGCAGTCCGAACCCGACCGATTGGCCGGCCTGGAAGGGGAGATTGCGCTGCCCGGAGGCGCCGCTGTCGGTGAACGCGAAGCGTACGCCTGCCTCATGAAGCAGCGCGGCGCGTCGGTAGGGCACGTCGTAGCCCTCATCCTGGCGGGCCGGAAGATCCTGGCTCTTGACCAGCAGCACCGGGATGTCTTCGCGGGCAAGTAGGTCGGCCGCAAGGTAGGCATCGGTGCCACCGACCAGGACCATGTGGAGATCGAAGTCGCGGGCGAAGGAGACGGCTTGGGTGATCTGCTGGTAGTCATCCGCCACGACGTAGAGGCTTTGCTCTCCGGCGAGGACCGGGATCATCGCGTCCCAGCGCTGATCGATAGCGAGGTCAGATGCGAGGCCAGAGCCGTCTCTCGAGGCTGCCTTGGCGGTGCGATAGGCGGAGGCCTCGGTGAAGGCGCGCCTAAGGGCATCTCGAGACTCCTGCGACGTCGTATCGTCTGGCTCGCGCGGTAGCCGCGGCCAGCCGATCAACAGCCCGTCGTGGGCGACGACGGTGGCATCGGCGGTCGACCAACCATCGAGTTGGGTAATGAAGGGACGGCCTCGGATCAGGTTGGACTGGGGGAAGATCTGGGCCGTCGTGATGCCATGGTTGCGGATCGTAGCCAGGATCTCCGAGTCGTAGTTGAACGCAGTCAGTGGCGTCACTTCGGGAGTGAAGTCGGCAGCATCTTCGCCGGTGTCATCGGTGGCGCGCACGGCGCTAATCTCGGTCAGGCCGAGGGCGGTCGCTGGGGCAATGATTCCGGGGTAGATTCGTTGGCCGGCAACGTCCAAGATTTCGACGCCTTCCGGAGCGGTCAGGTTCTTTCCGATGGCCGTGATCTTGCCGTTCTCGAACAGGAGGTCGGTAGCGACGAGGACTCCACCCGAAATGGTGTAAAGGTCAGCCCCGCGTAGGAGGATGGGGTGATCCTGCGCCGGTCCTGGAATCTGGTCGTTGGCTCCGACCGCAAGGCTGGCAAAGATTCCTAGACAGAGGGCGAGCGAGACGATTCCTGGCCTGGACGTGGCCGGTGCGGTGGTATTAGTCATTCCAGATATCCTCCATTGTGTCGCATTGCCATTCCTGGGTTGCTTCCGGGGCGGGATCGCCATCTGACTTGGCCATCTCGTCTCCGCCCTCGTCTTTGGCTTCCTCTTTGGCCTTCGGTGCCTCGTCGGCGAGGAGTTTCTGGATGAGGGCTTCACGTTCCGTTGCGTCGCGGGCTCGCAGCTCGGCGTCGCGGGTGCGACTGAAGTAGAGGGTGCCGTCGATCCAAGTCTGTTCTGGGGTCGAGTAGACCGACAGGGGGTGACCGTTCCAGATCACGAAGTCAGCGTCCTTGCCGGGGGTCAGACTGCCGACCCGATCGTCGATGCGAAGCTGCTTGGCCGGATTGAGGGTCGCCATGGCGAGGGCCTCGTTTTCGTCCATGCCGCAGTACATCACCGCCTTGGCCGCCTCCTGGTTCAGGCGTCGCATGTGTTCGGCGCTGTCGGAGTTGACCGAAGTCACGATTCCCGCATCGTTCATGATGCACATGTTTTGAGGAATGGCATCGTAGACCTCGAACTTGTAGGCCCACCAATCGGAGAACGTCGAGCCTCCGGCGCCGTGCTCGGCCATCTCGGCGGCCACCTTGTAGCCTTCGAGGATGTGAGTGAAGGTCTGGACCTTGAAGCCGAGTTCGTCGGCGAGTCGCATGAGCATCGAGATCTCCGACTGCACATAAGAGTGGCAGTGGATGAAGCGCGTCGAGTCGAGGATCTCGACGAGGGCTTCGAGCTGGAGGTCGCGTCGAGGGGCGGGAACTTTGCGTCGTTCGGCGTCCGAGAGGTCGCGGTAGGCTCGCTGGGACGCGGCGTACTCACGGGCCGCGACGAAGGCGTCGCGCATGATGGTCTCTACCCCCATACGACTCTGCGGGTAGCGGATGGTGTAGTCCGAACCCCAGTTCGACTGTTTGACGTTCTCACCGAGCGCGAACTTGATACTGGGGGGAGCGCCTTCGAATTTCATCGCCTCGGCGGACTGTCCCCAGCGCAGCTTGATGATCTGGGCTTGACCGCCGATCGGATTGGCCGAACCGTGCAACTGCTGGATCGTGGTGACCCCGCCCCCGAGCGCACGGTAGATGCCCACGTGGTCAGGATTGACCACGTCGCCGATACGGACCTCGGCGGTGACACTGTGCGAGCCCTCGTTGACACCACCCGAGATGCCAACGTGGGAATGTTCGTCGATGATCCCCGGGGTCACGTGCTTGCCGGTGCCGTCGATCTCACGAGCCCCAGACGGCAGCTCGAGATCGACGCCGACGGCAGCGATTTTGCCGTCCCGTACCAACAGGTCGCCTTCGAGGGTTCCGTTGGCGTCCAGAGTCCAGAGGGTGGCGTTGCGGACGAGCACCGTCTCGGCTCGAGGGAGTTCCTCGAAGCCGAAGGGCAGAGGCGGAAAGGTCGTCCGGGAAACCAGGGGGGCGTCCTCTTCCTCCTCGTCCTCGTCGATACCGAGGTAGTCGTTGGCGGCGAGATTTCCGTCTCCTCCAATAGCCTCGTCTGCCGGTTCTTCTTCCGACAGGGGTTCGAGGTCGAGGGGGAGGGTGCGGCCGTCGGGCAACGTCACGGTACCGCGAAGGGCTTCGCCGACTCGCGCCACCGAGAAGCGTGCGACTCCGCCGTCCTCCACCGATCCCCATGCGGAGCGAAAGACAACGGAGGAACCGGCGTCGGTGACTCCACTGAGAACCACTTTCTCTTCCTCACCTTGGCCGAGAGTGCCCTCGAGCTTGCCGGCGGCTTTGGTGAGATGGAGGCGTCGCTCAACCCCGTCGACGTCGAAGCGGTAGAGGCCGGTGATCTCCCGGGCATCGAGAGGACTGTTCTCC
>JAIOJS010000303.1 GCA_019911795.1 Thermoanaerobaculia bacterium
GACATGGGTACCGCCGGAGTCGGCAGAGTCTTCACTGGAGCCCTCGATCTCGATTCGTCGTCCGCTCGCGTCGAAGCCACGCGATCGGCCGTCAAACGCTCGATCTCCCGTCGGGTCAGGGGACCCTTGAGGTAGGACATCACCCAGCGCGTCTGAAAGAGGACTGCTCCGTCCTCCCGTACATCGTGCAGGAGGAAAACCCGGCCCGGCAGGCCGGAGAGAAGATCGTCGATCTCCGAGCGACTGAATCCCTGAGCGCCCGATGCGCCTTCGAGACCATCGAGAAGGCGGTTCTTGTCGCGCTCGGTCTGTAGCCTCCCCAGGAACCACGTGCCGATGTTGGAGAGGGCCTTGTAGTCGATGTCGACGGGGTTCTGAGTGGCGAGCAACAGCCCCACGCCAAAGGCTCGCCCCTGTTTGAGCAGAGTAAGGAGAGGGCGTTTGGACGGAGGTTCCGCGACCGGTGGCAGAAACCCGAAGAGTTCGTCCATGTAGATCAGCGCTCGGAGACTCGAGGTCCCACTCTGCTCCCGCATCCACGAGACGACCTGCTCCAGCAGCAACGAGACGAAGAACATGCGTTCTCGATCGTCGAGGTGCGCGATGCTACAGATGGCAATCCGTGGCTTACCCTCCTCGGTGTAGAGCATGCGGTCGATGTCGAGGGGCTCCCCTTCCAGCCAAGTCGAGAAACCGGGCGACGCCAGGACGCTGTTGAGGGCCATCGCCAGGCCGAAGCGGTCCTTCGCCGGATAGAAGCTCTCCAGTTCCAGCACACCAACGCGAGTGACCGGTGGGGTCTGGACCTGCTGGATCAGTGAGGGAAGATCCAGGTCCTGACCTTGCTTCCAAGCGGTAGCGATCAGCGTCGACAGCAGGACGTACTCCCGACTCCGAGAGTCTCCATCGAGGGCGGCGAGTCCGAGGAGGCTGGCGGTCGCGGTAGCCACCCGGTCCGCCATCAGCTCCACATCTTCACGGGCCTTGGGGCCTGGCGCCTCGAGCGAGGTCAAGACTGCGAGCGGGACCCCGGCCGTACTGCCCGGGGTGTAGATCGTGACGTCGACCGCATCCCGCAGGCGGCGAATGCGATCGGGGCCTTCGCCCCACTCGGCGAGCCCCTTGCGCCACTTCTCGGCCTCGGTCTCCGCCAACTCGGACCGGGTGAGTCCCTTGCGATCCGCCTCAGCAGGGTCCACCCAGGGTTCGAAGTCGGCCGGTGCGAGATCGGGGAAGGTCAACATCAAGTTGCCCATGTCGCCCTTGGGATCGATCACCAAAGCGGGGATGCCATCGATCGCTGCCTCTTCCAGGAGGCCAATACCCAGGCCCGTCTTGCCGCTACCCGTCATCCCTACACAGAGACCGTGGGTCACCAGATGGCGCGAGTCGTAGAGGAGAGGGGTCGCAGCCGGTTTCCCATCGGTGGACGCCTGAGGTCTTCCCAGGTAGAACAGTCCCAGCTTCTCGTAGTCCGCCTCACTCATCATTTTCCGCTCTCCACAGTTATCCAGTCGTCCTCGCCGAGCCTATCCGACCTGCCCCTTGGTCGCGCAGTTCCCGCTCGAGTTCATGGGCCCGCCACTCCCTCGATCCACCCCTGAGAGAACCAGCTCTCGAAAGTTCGATAGCCTCTAATCTTCCCAAGCTCGGGGATCCAGGGCATAGGGCATCGAGGTTAGGACGGTGGCCCCATCCTCCGTGAGAACCAGCGTGTCTTCCAAACGCACACCGTACCCCGTCCCCTCGTCGCTGGGCAGATAGAGGCCAGGTTCCAGGGTGATCACGTCACCGATCTCGAGGTCTCCTTCCCGGCCGTCCACCTGGCGAAAGGTCGGAAGTTCGTGAAGTTCGAACCCCACCCCATGGCCCAAGCCGTGCACGTATCCGTGCTCGGCGCCAGGATCGGTCAGCGGCGTAGAGTAGCCATTCGCCGCCAGGAAATCACACACTTCGACCTGCAGGTCCCACGCCTTCCGTCCGACCCGGCAGTTCTTGCGAGATCGGTGGAGGGCTTCTTCCACCGTCGCGTGGGCTCGGCGCAGAGGCTCGGGCGGCTCGCCAACGCAGAAGGTTCGGGTGCAGTCCGCGAAGAGTACGCCGCGCGGGTAGAGATCGACCACCAGCGACCTTCCGGTGAGAAGCACGGAGTCATCGTTCCCCGCAGTATGCGGGACACCCCCTTGTGAGCCCGGTGCCACGATGTTGCCCTCGGGCTGTTCGAGACCGTGCGAGGCCAGGATCACGGCGATTTCACGGCGTAGACGTCCCACCGTCAGAGCCTCCCCCTCGAAGTGCAGTTCAGTTCTTTCCCCCGCCACAGAGCTTCGCAGAACCTCGGCCACCCGACGCATCGCTGCAACCGCCCCCCGCCCAGCTCGCGCGGCCGCGTCGATCTGCTCACGCGTCTTCGTCTTGCGCAATCGCCGAAGGATGGATCGGCCCGAGGTCGTCGACCAGCCAGCAAGGTCTAGTCGATGGATCAACTCCTGCAGCACCCCCGCCGACGGATGTCCGCCGAGGGCCAGGCGTCCGGGATGGACCCCTGTCATACCGAGCCCCTGAAGGATCACGGCGGCAAGCACTTGCTCCTCCCCGGCCCCGCCCCGCGCCCAACGCGCCACGTCCAGCGCTTCCGGCGTGAGCAAACGCAGCCCCGTCGACGCCGCCTCTTGACGCTCCATCGGTGTCATGTAGCCGAGCCAAGCATCCCCCTGGCGAGGCACGATGACGAACGCGGAATGGATGTGGGCCGACCCGACGAAGGGCGCCAGATCGACATCGCGCGCCGAGGGAGCGAGGACGAGAAGCGCTTCGCACTCGTCGGCCACCAGTTCCTCTTGCAGGGGTCCTAGCATGTAAGGGGTCCTAGCATCGAAGGGGCGTGCATCTCGACTCGGTTGCGCTCCGTCCGACTCGCACTCAGCTCTTTGCGTCGACCGATGAAGGACCCGCGCTCAGTTCCTCGAGGCGACGACGCGACGCGAAGTACTCCCGCGTCGCCTCGACATCCCGACCGATCTGCGCCGACAGGTCCATGATCGAAGGAAAAATCATCTCGTCGCGAAGGCGTTTGTAGAAACGAAGGCGTACCCCTTGACCGTACACTTCGCTGTTGAAGTCGAGGACGTGACTCTCGACCACTCTCTGGTAATTCTCGTAGACGGTCGGCCGAGTGCCGATGTTGGTCACTGAGTCCAGCTTGGTGGCGAAGGTCTCGAACTCGATACGCGTCGCGTAGACCCCATCGCGTGGAAAAAGCTCGTTGTCGGCGCCTAGATTCACGGTTGGCCACCCGAGGCGCTGCCCCATACGATCGCCCCGAACGACCTTCCCCTCGAGTTCGTAGGGACGCCCGAGCATGCCGGCCGCCTCATGGACCTTGCCCTCCGAGATGGCGAGTCGGATGCGGCTGCTCGACACGACGTCACCGCGGTACGACACCTCGTCCACCCCATGGGCCTCGAATCCCGCCTCGCGTCCCAAGGCTTGGAGAAGAGCGACGTCGCCCTCTCGTCCTCGTCCGAGGCGAAAACTGGACCCCACCACGATGCCGCGGATCCGCATCCGACGGACCAGGAGGTCGGACACGAAGTCCTCGGCGGAACGCTCTGCCATCTCGCGGTCGAAGCGAACCACCAGCATCGCCTCGATCCCGCACGCCGCGACCATTTCGGCCTTCTGAACCGAGGTGGTGAGAAGAGGTGGCTTCTCTCCGGGCCGGGTGATCTCCAGCGGGTGTGGATCAAAGGTGACCAGAATCGCGGGACAGCCGTGCTCTCTGGCCGCGGCGACGGTGCGCTCGATGATCGCCCTTTGACCTCGGTGGATACCATCGTAGTTCCCCACCGTCACCCAGCCACCGGTGGGTAGGTCGGTGCTGTTCCAAGCATCCTGGAAGACCTGCATTGAGGGTTGCAGGTCGTCGGAACCCGAAAAGGACTCGGGGTAGCTCACGGGGCGGCGTGACTCACGAAGTTAGGTCGAAGTCCAGAGAGACGGCCGGAACAATCCCGGGAGCACCGACCGGCCCAACGATCCGCCCCACCATGTCATCAGGATACGCTTCAGTGATCTCGACGTCGGCAAAAGTGCCGGCCGGAGCTCCACCATCATTGATCAGAATCCGCCCGTCGATCTCCGGCGCCATGCCCTGGTGACGGCCCTGGAGGAGGTGCTCGCTCTCCTCGCAGACACCTTCGATAAGGACCTGCAAGCGCTCGCCAACCAGACGCTGTCGACGTTCGAGAGCAATGGGGCGCTGCGCTTCCAGGAGCCGACGGTGACGCCCCCGAGCCACGTGCCGCGGCACCGTAGCCTCCAACTCAGCCCCGGGCGTGCCCGGTTCAGGGCTGTAGACGAAGGCGCCGAGGTGATCGAAGCGGACCTCCTGCACGAAGTTCATCAGGTCCTCAAAGTGCTCTTCGGTCTCACCCGGGAAGCCGACGATAAACGTGGTGCGGAGGAAGATATCCGGCGCCAATTCCCGTGCCTCCTCCAACATACTTCGGTAGCGCCGAGCGCTCCCTCCCCGCCGCATCGCCTTGAGGATGTCGGGGTGAGTGTGCTGCAGGGGCATGTCGACGTAGGAGTTGAAGCGAGGTTCCTGCCCCATCAGGCGTAGAAGCTCTCGATCTAGAGTCGTCGGGTAGGCGTAGAGAAACTTGATCCAGGGGATCTCGGTCTTCTCCAGCAAGGCCTCCACCAGATGGAGCAAGCCGTGGCGGCGGTCGCCGAGATCTTCCCCGTAGCGGGTGGTGTCCTGGGCGATGAGGCAGAGTTCCTGCACCCCACGCGCCTCGAGGTCCTGTGCCTCCACGACCAGACTGTCGATCGTGCGACTGCGGAACTGCCCCCGCCACTTGGGGATGGCGCAGAAGGTGCAAGGATTGTTACACCCTTCTGCCACCTTCAGGTAGGCGGATCCTCCGACGGTCGTCAACAGGCGAGGCGCGGTGTGGTCAAAGACCATGTGCGAGGGACTGGGGAGAGGTGCGCTGCCGCCGATCTGCACCACCTGGTCGACATCACGCAGCTGATCGAGGCTGATGAAACCATCGATCTCCGGAATCTCCGCGGTGAGTTCCGGTCCGAAGCGGTTCACCATGCAACCGGCGACGAGGAGCCGGCGATCGGTCCCCACCTTGCCGGCCGCTACCTCGAGAATAGCGTCGATCGACTCCTGCTGCGCTTCGTCGATGAAGGCGCAGGTGTTGACGATCACTGTGTCCGCCGAGTCTACGTCCTGGACCACTTCGTAGCCTCGTCCCGACAGTTCACCCAACATGATCTCGCTGTCCACCCGATTCTTCGGGCAGCCGAGACTGATCATTCCTACTCTAGGTTTGGCTTTCGTCTGCATTGGGGATGGCTCCGTGGGCGCGTCGCGCGATGGCCGCGGTGGGCACCTCGGACGGGCGACCGCGGTCGCGCAGTCTATCACGCCACCTCGGCTCCTACGCTTCTACTGTATGGCTCCTAGCCCTGCCCAGAACAGCACGGGGCTCGTCGCAGGCGGGGGATGCCTCAGTCGGCGTCCTCCCCTTGCTCAGCTGGCCACTCGAGGAGGGCATCGACCGAGGAGACCGCTACCGGGTGGTATCCCGGCCGAGCCTTGGCGTAGATCTCGAGAGCTCGCACCCTACCCGCCTCCGTCCCAGCCAATCCACGGTAGAGCGGCATGAGGAACTTGCGGCGGCCGATACTGGTGAGGAACTGCTCCACCGCCGGGTAGGCAGGCTCATAGTCCGCCCGGATCGCCCGAGTCAGCCACTCGGCGAGAATCTCGGAATTGCCGCTTTCGGTGAAGCCGAAGGCACCGTCGAGTTCCGCCATCTGCTCAGCGGTGAGG
>JAIOJS010000032.1 GCA_019911795.1 Thermoanaerobaculia bacterium
ACATGCACTTGGTCCACTCTCAGCATCCTTCCTCCCGATCGTCTGGTCGTTTAGCTCATGACCAAAACTATCGGGACTTTGCTGCCGAGGGTGGACTACTTTCCGATGATCGAATGGCCCATTTTCCGATGATCGTTCACACAAGGAAGGTGGACAGTGTTTCTTGGTAGCCTCGGGTGTCGAGTAGAACTGCGAATATCATAGGCGAGACGTCCAACCATCCGCTGAACTGGACCACACACGTGCTTGGCACTACTACACATTTTCCCATTGGCCTGACCGTTTTTGGCTTCGGCTGTCGTCGTGGCCGGTGTGGCCAGTTAGCTTCCGGCCGTTAGACTGCCAGGGCCAGTTGTCTCACTATGGAGGTATAACGGATCTGACTACTGTCGCCTATCAGGAGTGGGAGCTTGTTTCGCTCTTTGAAACAGAGCCCGAGTATATTTTCCAAGACACTCCGTGGCCCTATACCGAGGTGACGTTTCGGGTCGAACAGAATCGGCTTGAGCTCCAGTGCTGGCTTCGTCCGGCTGAAAACGGTATCCGTATCCGGCTCGCGATCGACGGCCGCACTGTTTACGAGCTAGCCGTTGATACAGCTCGGGCGATAACCTATTCCAACGACCGTGGCGCCGAGAGGCTGATCGTAGAATATGGTGAGACCGAAACTATCTCTCTCAGAGTCAGACCTCACATCTCCTTGCAGCACTCTATTCCTTGCTGCTAGAGAGTCTTTTACCCAGGGTATGGACTGGCAGTCTAACAATTCGCTGAACTGGACCACACAGGTGCTTGGCACAACTGCACATTTTTCCACTGGGCTCACCGTTTCTGGCTTCGGCTGTCGTCGTCGCCGGTGTGGCCAGTTAGCTTCAGACCGTTAGGCCGCCTGCTCAGCGCTCAAGCCGATGGTCAAAGTCTCTCTTGCTAACCAGCATGCTTTCCTGAAGGTCCGACTTGCTGATATCGGGCCTGACAAGTCCGTCTGCCTGTCGGCTCGGGCAGCTGGTTACGGCTATTCCGGTCAGAATAGGAAGATATGGGTCGCTCGATCTGACCTTTCTACTTTCCTTAGTGAACTTCGTGCTCTTGAGTCTTCACGGAGCGGCGCAGCTAGACTCGAGTCGGCAAGCCCCGGCGAACTCGTGCTTGAGCTCAAGGTAACAAGCCCGATTGGTGGGGTGCGGGCCGATATCGTCATGTCATCCTTGCTCTCTGGTCGGGCTACTGAGAGTCCGACCCTCTGTCTCGGTTTCGCGTTCGATCCCTCCCACCTTCCTGTGATTTTGAAGCGGTTCGAGTCAATCGCAAAAAGGGCCGACTCCTATGAACACTTACAATAGGCGGCCTAACCACCCGCTGAACTGGACCCCATAGGTGGCTGGCACAAACTCACATCAACCCGATTGGCTCACCGCCCGTCTCTTCGTCGAGCGCGGTGGCCAATGGGGCCAGTTAGCTTCCGTCCGTTGGGCGTCTGTGGAACCGATCTCAGTTGACCGGCTGAATGCGATCCCTGCTGAGACCTAGACCAAGAATGAGAGAACCTAGACCTCTGCAGTTCGCAACTAAGAAGCGCTGGTACCTCAGCTCTCGGATCAAGCCAGGGGACCTCTTGGCTGCACTCTTGCCTTACCTTCCCTCGGATGCAATGCTCTGTATTGAAGGTACGCGTTTCGCCCCTCTTGCGATAACCGTGTACCAAAGACATGCGGTGTCACCGACTGCTTTCGTATCGGCGGACACACAAGGCTCACGGGAGTTCCACTTTCCGGCTCGGGGTCCAGGTGGCCGTGATGTTGCGGCGCTTCTGAAGCAAAACCCGTCGTTGGTTTGGGGTCATCATCTGAAGCTCTACTGTTCTCTCGGAGTCGTTTTTCATTGGCATGATGCTGATACGGGCTGGGCGCCTTTGATCTCGGGCTACTTCTCTGAATCAGCGATCTCGCAGGTAGCAGCGCAGTTTGGGGTCGACTACGAGTGCTAGTCAGCCTGCTTGCTCAGCCGCCCAACCCGTATCAGGCCACCGGTTGTCAAGAGACAAAACCTCCTCTCCGGACCCCTCGCAGCTCCCTTCTTCTTACCGCTTGATTCTCGTTTCCCGAAAGTCGCTTCCTGTCTTTGACTGCGCTGAGGTCGTCAGGTCGAGAC
>JAIOJS010000304.1 GCA_019911795.1 Thermoanaerobaculia bacterium
CAATTCGACCGAGCAGGCCTAGTTTCATGAGCAGCTGCCCACCCGGTCGATGGGCTCGTCTCTAGCGGTCGCTGGTGCCGTCATGGATCCCTCTCGGCGAAGTTCGCGGTACTCACGGTTGCTTTCTTTCGGTGCTTTTCACGCTGTCCACCAAGGCTTTCGCGTCTGTGTATTGTTTCACAAGCCTTCAACCGCTACGCTAGCAGGCATATTGCCAATGTGTACCGAGACAACCTGGGAGTTTGCCAAGTGAACTGGAAGCAGACCGTTACCGTATCCCTCCTTCTAATCCCGACTGCGATCTGGGGACTAGACACCACCCCGCAAAGCTCTTCGACGTCGAGCCAGGCCACCGGCTGGCACGTCGTTCGTCCCGGTGAGAACCTAGAGACCATCACGAACTACTACTTGGGTGATCCGGCCGCCTGGCGCGAGAACGCCGCTCTCAATCCCGGGGTCAACAACCCACACATGATCTTTCCCGGTCAACGCGTCAAGGTGCTGCTCTTCCGCGGAATCCCATCAGGATCCGCTCAGGTGACCGGGGTGGGCTCGCAGGTGGATCAACAGCCGACCCCCATCAGCTGGCGCAATGCCCAACGAGAGGATCTGCTTCGCGAGCGCGATGGAATTCGCACCGGCACCGACTCGTCGGCGCAACTCCAGTTCGCCGATGGCACCCAGGTTACGGTAAGTGAAGACTCGCTGCTCTTCCTCCGCGGTGAGGCCACGCTGGCCAGGCCGCTGTCTACGGCTCCCCAAGAAGTGGAGATCTTGATCGGTCAGGCCGATCTGGCGGCCACTGCGGTCAATGCCGCCCAACCGCCGGTAGAGATCTGGATCGGCGAGACTCGCGCCAAGCCCAAGCCTTCCGCCAGTGGCTCCCTTTCCACCCGGGCTCGACGGCCCGAAGCCGGTGGTGCCCAGGTGATGGTCTACGACGGCGAGAGTGCGGTCGAAGCGTCGGGAGCCTCCGTCGAAGTAGCCGCCGGCATGGGAACCACGGTGCCGGAAGCCGGTCCACCCTCCGCCCCCGAACCGCTGCTCGATGCCCCCGTCCTCGGTCACCCTGCCAACGGCCTGCAACTCGATTTCGCCAACCCCCAGTTCTCCTGGCAAGCGGTCCCAGGGGCTGAGAGCTACGACATCGACGTTTGCGCCGACCCATCCTGTGGTGAGCTGATCGCCCGAGAAACGGGCCTCACCGCCACCACCTGGCAGGTTCCGGCACTTTCCATGGGAAGTCGCTGGTGGCGGGTCAATGCGGTAGCCTCCAACGGCCTCGATGGCTTCCCTTCAGAATCCCGGCAGGTCGCCATCCTCTCCGATCGTCTGGAGAAGATCGAACCCACCGCCAAGATCGTCGCGGTCGGTGTCTTTGCGGGTCTCGGCAGTGCCTTGGTTCTCCCCGAGGGATCCTCTTTCGACACCGAGATCAACGATCCCACCGGCGGCGCCGCCTACGTCGAACCGACCCTGGATGGACAATCCGTCACCCTGGAGGCTCTCCAGGGAGACTGGTCGCTAGGAACCCACACCTTCGGCGGAACTCTCGTCAGTGGTCAAGGTAGTCGCACTCCCCTGACCGCAGTCCCCTTTATCTACGACACCGTCGCCCCGACGATCGATTGGCAGGTCGGTAGCCTGGAGTCGATGAGTCTAAGGCACGGACTCGATCAGGGCGAAGATCAAAAAAAGCCCAAGCGAAAGATCGATACTCACCGGGACGTTCCGCTGCTGTGGTCGGTAGACGGCATCGAGTGGACTCCGCTGCTCGAGCCCAATCGCGATCATGCCGAATGGGCGATCCTCTGCGATACCCCGCAATTCTTCCTGTGGACCCGATCCAACAAGCCCTTCGGTCCCGACCCCGCCAACGCCTTCGATGTCGGCGAGGTGTTGAGGGTCGAAGCCCGCGACGAACACAGTGCCATTTCCAAGCTCACCTTGAGCGTCAAGCGGGTCGGCTCGGACTATGAAGTCTCGGTGGCAGCCAAGGACATGGTGGAGAACGCGGCGGACCAGCGCTGGATGATCAAGCGTCGATAGCTCGTCCCCGGGACTCAGGAGCCGCGCTATTCAGCGCACGCTGAGGTTGATGCTGGAAGAGGGTTGATGTTGGAAGAGCTGGCGGAGCCTAGCGGCCCCGCGTCCCTCTAGACGCACGTCCTGAGTGAGGCTTTCTCCTGGAGGGCAGTTTCGGCGGGAGGATCGGTCCTCGGACCGGCTTCCCCTGTCGACATCCCAACCGCGACCGCCCTACTCGTTGGGTTTGCCCGCGAAGTGTGGTAAAAGCCGGAGGTCCGAGGAGCTCACCGACAGCCCTTCGAACTCAACCCCGTATCTGCTACCCGTATCTGCTACACCACAGCCACCAAGGAGCCGCCCAATGTCGCCGACCCTAGTCGCCAATACGTCCAAGGATTGCATCGAACTCGAAGAGCGCTACGGTGCCCACAACTACCACCCTCTGGACGTGGTGGTCAGCCGAGCTGAAGGCGTCTGGGTTTGGGATGCCGAGGGCAACCGCTACATGGACTTTCTCGCCGCCTACTCGGCGGTCAATCAGGGTCATTGCCACCCACGAATCCTTGCCGCCCTCGTCGACCAGGCCAAGAAAGTGGCTCTCACCTCGCGCGCCTTCCGCAACGACCAACTCGGGCGCTTCTACGAGCAGCTCTCTAGCCTCTCCGGCTTCGACAAGGTGCTGCCGATGAACACCGGCGCCGAGGCGGTCGAGACGGCGATCAAGGCGGCCCGCAAGTGGGCCTACAAGGTCAAGGGTGTTGCCAAGGACCAAGCCAAGATCCTTGTCTTCACCAACAATTTTCACGGGCGAACCACGACGATCGTCGGCTTCTCGAGTGAAGAGCAGTACCGCGATGGCTTCGGCCCCTTCACGCCCGGTTTCGTCCTGCTGCCCTACGATGACATCGCTGCAGTGGAAGCCGCCATGGACGACAACGTCGCTGCCATCCTCGTCGAGCCAATCCAGGGTGAGGGCGGTATCCTGATTCCGCAGCACGGCTACCTGAAGCGACTGCGGGAGATCACAGAACAGCACAATGCACTGCTCATCATCGACGAGATTCAGTCCGGCCTGGGTCGCACCGGCAAGCTCTTCGCCTACCAGCATGAAGACGTCCGCCCCGACATCGTGATCATTGGGAAGGCGCTTTCCGGCGGCTTCTATCCCGTGTCGGCGATTCTCGCCGACGATGAGGTCATGGGAGTTTTTCACCCCGGCGACCACGGGTCGACCTACGGGGGCAATCCCATCGCGGCCGCAGTAGCCAGGGCCGCCCTCGACGTCATCATCGACGAAAAACTGGTCGAACGGTCCGCCGAGTTGGGCGCCTACTTCCTCGATGAGCTACGGAAGATCCCCTCGCCCCATGTTCACGAACTTCGGGGACGGGGATTGTGGATCGGAATCGAGTTGAAGCCGGAGGCAGGGGGCGCTCGTCGCTTCTGCGAGGCGCTCATGGCCAAGGGCATGCTGTGCAAGGAGACCCACGACCACGTGATCCGCATCGCACCTCCCCTCACCATCGATCGCGAGCAGATCGACTGGGCCTTGGAACGACTCGCCGCAGTCCTGCAGATGCGTTAGGGTCGGTTTCCATGCCACTACTACAAGCCTCGAGTTCACTCTCGCCCCGCCGTCTCCTAGCACTCCTTTTTGTCGCCACGGTCTCGTGGGTGGGATGCGGTGGAGAGCCTTCGCCGTCCACTCCCGCCGACGCGAGCTATCGCGTCCAGGGGGTAGTCCAGCGGATTACGGGTGATCAGCGCGGATATCGCGAGATCGTCGTGCGTCACCAATCGGTCCCGGACTTTAGAAATCGCGAGGGCGAAGTGGTGGGAATGGGGAGCATGGCGATGCCATTCGCGGTAGCTCCGGCTCTCGATCTCGACGACCTCGCCCCCCAAGATCAGGTGGCCATGACCTTCGAGGTCCGCTGGGAAGGAGAACCGGTGCTTCTGATTGTCGAACTCGAGGAGTTGCCGGTCGGAACGGAGGTCGATTTCGGAACTCCCGTTCCCCCGCCCGTCTCTAACTCCTCGAACGAGGAACAGACCGGGGATCAGCCTCCGAACCCCGCCGTGGATCTCGCCCCGTCCGAAGAGGCGGCGCCCTTGGAAGTAGAGGATGAGAGTAGGGTTGCGCCCGACGACAACGCGGCGATCTGAGTTCTGCCATGCCGATCTACGAGTTCTACTGCCGCGACTGCCACACGCTCTTCAACTTCTTCTCGTCGAAGGTCGACACCGAGGTCGCTCCCCCGTGTCCCAAGTGTGAGATAGAGCGTCTGGAGCGACGTCCCGCTCGCTTCGCCGCCCTGACCCGCGGCGATCGAAGTGAAGCCGATCAAGGTGAGGAGGAGCTCTTTCCCGACTTCGATGAGGCGAGCCTCGAGCGAGCGATGGAGTCACTCTCCGGCGAGTTCGAGGGGCTGGAAAATGAAGAGGATCCGCGACAGATGGCGGAATTCTTCCGCAGGTTCGGTGACGCGACCGGGATGAAACTTGGGCCTAGAATGGAAGAGATGTTGGGCCGCCTGGAGGCCGGTGAGGATCCAGACCGGCTCGAAGAGGAACTCGGAGCGGACCTCGGAGACGACGACGCTGCGCTCTCTGAGTGGTTTCAAGTCAAGAAGAGCGCACAGGCACTCCGAACGCGTCGTCCCAAGCAGGACGACAATCTGTACTTTCTCTAGAGATTTCTACCAGAGAGATTTCTACCAGTCGGTGGGAGTTATCGACTCCGCCCCGGAAGAAATTCGCTGAGAGGATCGGCGGCCCCTCCCTGAGCCCACAGAGTCGCTCCCGGTTCGATCACTGCCGCGCCCGGTTCGAGAATCCCCGCAGCCAACGAGTCTGCGAGAGGCGTCGCCGAACCCACCGCGACGACGCCCCCGGTCCAGGCGGCGAGACGCGGGCCCGCGAGGATCAGAATTTCCCCTACCCTGGGAGTCCATGAGACGGAGCTCGAAGCGAGGTCGCGAGGCCTGGTTTCCAAGCCCTGAGCGTGGCCAGTGGCGATGACGTAGGTCCGGGGAGCGACTCTGTCGTCCCGAGGCGCCCAAGTTCCGATCCGCATCACGCAGTCCCGTTCGTCGCCGTCGGCGGCGCTCGAATCTCCGGTGACCGAGTCACCCAGTCGTCCGGGTGGCAGTCCAAAATACTGATCCAACCCTGCCAGCACCTTCGATCCCGCCCTCTCGAGCGCTCGAGGATCGAGGCTCTCCTCGACCAAGACTCGGACCGCTCCGTGGCCGCACAACGACTCGCCGAGGGCATCGACCGTGGGACGCCTCTCCGCCGGGTCCTGGGATATCAACTTGGCAAGGTCGATCCGTGGCAGCCGACGAACCGTCACCTCAACCATCCTCCCGAGATCCGGATTGTCGGCCGCTACCGTGGCAATCGATCCGGTAGGAGAATCTGGTGCGGCGGCTAGGATCTTCCATGGTCCAGAAGTCTACATTCTCCGGGTCGACTCGCACCAGAAGAAGGCTGGAACTCCCAGAGTGAGCACGACGGCGTAGTGCAAAGCGCGAAAGAGCACCGTCGCCGCCAAAGCGTCCGTAGCCTCGACTCCCAGAGAAGTGAGGACCATGACCATACCGGCCTCCACCCCCCCGACTCCGCCGGGAGTACCCACCAGACCGCCTACGGCCGTTCCCACCGAAACGGCGAGAATACAAGCGATTAGTCCGGGGTTCGAGCCCAGGGAACGGAAGCAGCACCATTCGGCTAGGCCCAGTAACAAGATCATCCACAGAGAGAGAACGATACCGAACCAGGCCAACTGCCGATGCCGTACCAGTCGCCTAAACTCTCTGAACGAGTGCCGGCCTTCGGTGACCAACGCCAAACTCCTGCCGCCCTGCCGCTCGATTCGGGACGCGGTCCACCGGACGAGGCCACTCCAACCACCCCGCCGGATGGAGCCATCCGCCACTGCCTTTCCATGCTGACGAACGCGAAGTCGACTCCATGCTGGGATGCCCCACGCCAACGCGAGGACCAGGGCCACCGTTCCCAAGGCGGCCGCAACCCATAGCTGCTGTCCGGTAGCGACGCCGAGTACCAGCACCGACAGTACCGCTGCGGCCAGGGCCACAACCTGGTGAAGGACCTGGTCGTAGAGGACGGAGCCAAAGATGGGAGCGGCCCCACCTTCCGCTTCGCGAACTGCGTGCCGGGTACGGAACACGCCGCCGGCTACACGTCCGGTGGGCGTCACCGAGTTGAGAAAGATCGCGCCGAGGAGAGCCGGCAGTGTCCGACTCCGAAGAGCCTGGACCCCGACCTCCTTAAGAGCCCTTCTCCACCGGCTGTCCCATGCCAGCAGTCGCAGGCCTAGGAGAACTACCGCCGCTCCCCACCAACGGCGATCCCCTCCGGCAACCCTGCCGAACAGGACTTCGGTATCGAGCCCCTTGAAAAACCGCAACAAGACCACCAGCAGCAGGAGTAGGAGGGTAACCTTGAGGAACCACTTCCAGGCTGGACTCAGTTTCGGTTCCGGCTCCGGAGGCAGTTCCTGCCCAGCCTCAGATCCAACCTTCGCGCTCGTGTTCGGACCCCACTTCGAACCCTCGACAGAGTTCGTCGTGGGACTAGCCGCTGCGCCGTGCTTCGAAGAAGCGGAGTTTCCATCGTCCATCCGCCGAAATGATACCGACTTTGCTAGAATCTGTTTCGCTCATGAGGACATGGTTACCAATTCCGACCCGACGGACACTGCGGATCCCCTGTCTTATCGCTGGGTTCCTTGTCGCCCTCGTCGCCTCCGATCCGGCCGTCCAGGCTCGCCGCTTCCCCAATGTCATCGTGGTCACGGTAGACACTCTGCGAGCGGACCATCTCTCGTCCTACGGATACTCTCGCCTGACCAGTCCAAATATCGACCAACTACTGGCCGACGGGGCTCGCTATTCCGAGGCCAGGACTATCGAGCCCCTGACCAATCCCGCGTTGTCCTCGTTGGTGACGTCGCTCTACCCTCACCAACACGGATCCACCCGCAACGGCCTCCCGATCCGTCCCGGATTGGCTTCCTTCACCAAACAACTCAACCAACGGGGCTTCGAGTCAGCCGCCTTCGTCGGCAACTGGACCCTCAAGAGGGAGATCTCGGGGCTCGATGAACACTTCACCGAGTATCGTGAGGTCTTCAGTCGTAAGCGATGGCTGGTGATCAAGGGAGAGGCGACTGCCGCTGACATCACGGAACAGGCGCTCGAATGGATGCAACAGCAGGTCGAAGAGTCGCCGGACAAACCCCTTCTCCTCTGGGTTCACTATGTCGAACCCCATGCCCCCTATCGTACCCAGCGTTCAGTGCTCCCCCAGCTTGGACTCCCCCGCGCCGGCGACAACCTTCCGGCCCTCGATCGTTACGATTCCGAGATTGCCTTCGTCGATCGTTGGATTGGGAAGCTCGTCGAGGGCGTCGACCGCCTTACTCCCCCCGAGGACAACCTCATCGTCTTCGCCGCCGACCATGGCGAAAGCCTTGGTGAACATCGCTACTGGGGCCACGGTCGTAACCTCTTCGAACCGGCACTGCGCATCCCGCTCGGCTTCCGATGGAAAGGTAGGCTCCAGCCCCAGGTGGTCGACCAACCCGCCACCATCCTGGATATCGGCCCCACCGTCCTGGGCCTGATTGGCTATCCCGCCGACGACGCGTATGAAGGCTACGACTGGACACCGCAGCTCGCTACCCCAGGTTCCCCTCTTCCCGCCGTTCCGAGTCGCACCACCCTCTTGCAGGCTCACAAAGGGGCCGTACAGGGTGTCGAAGACAAGAAGCGCGCCCGCGAACGCGGCCTCCTTCAGATCGGCCTCGTCCACAACGGCATCAAAGAAATTCTAGGTCTTCCGAACAAGGTGTACGTCTTTGATCTGGTCGAGGATCCTGACGAAGATCACGATCGAGAAGTTGCGCAGCGTCCTTCGACAGAACTCGAGCAGTGGTTCGAGAGTGTGCAGCAGGGATTGATCGGCGCGGACGGCCTCCCGGTGCCATCCCTAGACGCTGAGGATCAGGATCGGATGCGATCCCTGGGCTACCTGAAGTAGCCCAGCGCAGCTGGCGTCCCCAATCCCTTCCGGAGCGCTACGGAGCGTCCTGACCTGGACCCAATCTAGTAGTCCCGCGTGCCGGAGATCCCATAGTACGGGACTACGGGAGCGGGACCCTCGACGGTCTCGACGTCCGTTTTGCGCAGGAGGGAGCAGAGATCCGACCCAGTGGGTCCAATTTCTCGAACGGACATTCAAAAGCATCAAAAATATTCAAAATAGTGAAGCGAACCTACCGCCTACTTCTTCGTATTGATAGGTGAAGTCGGGAGATACCTCCCATCCAAACGGCTCATTCAACTCCACCCTTTCACCTAGCCAACCGTACGGAGTGATTCGATGAACAAACTACCCGCCAGAGGAGATCAGCCCACCGCTGCTCACGTGATTCGAGAAGAGGTCTGCCGCGTCATGGATGATTGGGGCATGACCTACCACGAAGCGTGCCGCCGCCTCGACATGCCGAGCGTCTCGAGAATCCACTGGTTGCGTAACAACATTCGCCATTGGCCGGAACCCGAGCTCTTTCACAAGCTTTGCGCAGCCTTTCGCCTCGATCCCGAGGAGCTACTTCGGGAGGCCGGGTACCTCGAAGAACTCCCTGAGTAGGATCCGACTGCCGAACGGTACCGATACCGTATCGGCACGGATGAGCCTCGCGCGGGCATGCTCACACTCGGTCGGCTGACCGCTCAAACCTCCGGGTGTATACTCAGACACCAAGCCGCGCCGATATGCACATCAGTATGAGTTCTCCTCCGACGAGCCCACCGAGCGACACTTCTCCGCGAATCCTCGTCGCCGACGATGAACCCCATATCCGCGAACTCTTGGCTCGATGTCTCGAGAATGAAGGGTATACCTGTTCCCTAGCGCCCGATGCCAAACAAGCGCTCCAACTCCTCGAAGAGCACGACTTCACGCTTCTGATATCTGATATCAACATGCCGGGGCTGACTGGCATGGAACTCCTGGAGGTGGTTCGGGAACGCTACCCTGACGTTGCCGTGATCCTGGTCACGGGAGTCGACGATCGCAAGACTGCCATTCGTGCACTTCAACTCGGCGCCTTCGGCTATGTAATCAAGCCCTTCGATCTCAATGAGCTGGCGATCAACGTCGCCAACGCCTTCGAGCGCCGTCGGCTGACCCTGTTGAGCCAGGCAAATCAGGAACGCCTCGAGGAGGAGGTGCGTAAGCGAACCGAGGAGATCCGCATGAGGGAGGAGGAGGTGGCCTTACGCCTCGTCGCCGCGGCTGAATACCGCGATACCGAGACGGGGGCCCACATTCGCCGCATCGGCCTCTGTTCGGCCGCCCTGGCCGAGATCCTCGGTTGGTCCGCCCGGGACGTAGATGACCTCAAGGTATCGGCCATGATGCACGACATCGGCAAGATCGGGGTGCCCGACAACATCCTGCTCAAGCCCGGCCCACTGACCACCGAAGAGTTTGATGTCATCAAACAACACACCATCATCGGTGCCAGCATCCTCGAAAACTCCACCATTCCGATGCTGATGATGGCCCGCGAGATCGCCCTGAGTCATCACGAACGCTGGGATGGGCAAGGCTACCCCCACGGTCTCGCCGGGGAATCGATTCCCCTCAGTGCCCGCATCGTCGCGGTCGTCGACGTCTACGACGCCTTGGTGCACCATCGGGTGTATCGACCAGCCGTTCCGGAGGAGGAGGTCCTGGAACTGATGGAGGGAGAACGGGGATTGCACTTCGCCCCTGAGATTTTCGATCTGTTCTTCGACAACCTCCCGACTTTCCGTCAGATTCGCCAGGCTGTGGTGTAGTCTCGTCCGACTAGTCTCGTCCGACTAGTCTCGACCCACTGGCTTTGTCCAACCAGCTTAGTCCAACTCGTCAGAGACGAAATCATGGCTTCGGCCACGCCCCCTCAACCACCGCGGTCCCTAGGACCCTCCTCCTACCCAGCCGGGTCACACCGACTGAGCGTCGCTCCGATGATGGACTGGACGGACCGGCACTGCCGCTACTTCCACCGCTTGCTCACCCGCCACGCCCTGTTGTACACCGAGATGGTGACCACCGGCGCGATCCTGCACGGTGATCGACAGAGGCTTCTCGCCTACAGTCCCCAAGAGCACCCCCTGGCCCTGCAGATCGGTGGCGACGACCCCGAAGACCTGGCCACCTGCGCCGCGATCGCAGAGGATCTCGAGTTCGACGAGGTCAACCTCAATGTCGGATGCCCGAGCGACCGCGTGCAGCGAGGTCGCATCGGTGCCTGCCTCATGGAAGAGCCCGATGTCGTCGCCGAGGGAGTCGCCGCGATGCGCTCGAGGGTCCGGATTCCTGTCACCGTCAAGCATCGAATCGGGATCGACGATCTCGATCGCTATGAGGACCTTCTCGACTTCGTCACTCGCGTCTCTCGCGGGGGAGGAGCGTCGACCTTCATCGTTCATGCGCGCAAGGCATGGCTACAAGGACTTAGCCCCAAACAGAACCGAGAGGTCCCTCCCCTTCGCTATGAGGATGTCTATCGTCTAAAACGAGATCTACCCCACCTCATCATCGAACTCAACGGCGGCGTCACCACCCTCGAGGACGTCGAGAAACACCTAACGAGAGTGGATGGTGTCATGTTGGGACGATCCGCCTACCACATGCCTTACCTTCTCGCTGCCGCCGATCGCCAGATCTTCAAAGACCCCTCGGCAAAGCAAGCATCGAGGCTCGAGGTCGTTTCCCAGTTCGCCGACTATTGCGATCAACAAGTGGCCGCCGGGCAACCGCTGGCTCGTCTCACCCGTCACATTCTCGGCCTCTACCACGGCTGTCCGGGGGCTCGAGCATGGCGACGACAGCTCACCGAAGAAGCACGCGAGCCTGGAGCCAGCGGCAACCTGGTTCGTGAAGCCCTCTCGAGAGTCGAAGGGATCCCAGCCGGGGCTCTAGCCTAGGTCGGATTGCCATTGTGCAACCGTCGTATCCAGGGGCCCACGACACCGAGTACCTTGACAGCGTCGACCTCCGGATCGAGAATTTGAACAATGGTTCAACATAGAAGCGAAGGTCCTCGGCAACGGAAGCAGCGTGAGATCCTGCTCGCCGCTGCGCGGGTCTTTCGTCGGCGGGGCATCCATTCGACCGGAATGCGTGACATTGCCCACGAGTTGGAGATGGCCGTCGGCAACCTCTACTACTATTTCCGCGACAAGCAGGAACTCCTGGCTTTCTGCCAGGAGGACTCCCTAACTCGCCTCCTCAGCCTCGCGACCCACGTCGCCAACCTTTCCGCCACCGCCGAAGAGAAGCTGCGGCTCCTCGTCGTCGGACACCTTCGCTGTCTGCACGAGGAAGCCCCAGGGGCGGCAGCTCATCTCGAAGTAGACGCAGTGGCCGGCCCGCAGCGCCCTGGGCTGATCGAACAGCGCGACCTCTACGAGGCCGCGTTCCGTCAGATCCTGACCGACGGGATCGCCGAGGCCGTCTTTCGCGACATCGACCCAAAGCTCACCGCCCGCACTCTGCTCGGCGCCCTCAACTGGACCGCCAAGTGGTACGACCCCGAAGGTGCGATGAGCCTCGAGGCGATGGGGAACCAGATCTTGGACCTAGTACTCGGTGGACTCCTCGCCGAACCTTGCCCTATCGAGGACCCCACGACCACCGGCAGGACTCTGCCCTCCACCCACCACCACGACGAGGCTTCCCTATGATGTCCCCCAAGAAATCCCATGCGACCCCGAAGGAAACCTCAACCTGCACCTTCGTACTCAACGGCGAACCCAAGACGGTCTGCTTTCCTACCCATCACACCCTCCTCGAGGTCCTACGAGAGGAGTGCGGCCTCACCGGGACCAAACACGGCTGTGAGTTGGGAGAGTGCGGAGCCTGCACGGTCCTGGTGGACGGGCAGCCGATCCTCTCCTGCCTGGCCCTGGCGGTCGAGGTCGAGGGCCGACCTATCGAAACGATCGAGGGGCTTCAAGATGGCAACAAGCTGCACCCACTTCAGGAGACTTTCGCCGACCTCGGCGCGGCTCAGTGCGGCTACTGCACTCCCGGAATCCTCATGGCGGCAAAGTCTCTCGTCGAACGGAACCAAAGCCCCACCCGCACCGAAATCAGCGAGGCTCTATCGGGGAATCTCTGCCGCTGCACGGGATACCACAAGATCGTCGAGGCGGTAGAAGGAGCGGCGGCTCAGCTCCGCGGCGAGGATTGGGCACCTTCTCACGAGAGCCAGTTCGGAGAGCGCAGCTAGACTTTCAGCACCTCCAGGCCGCCATGGCCAAGGCCTCACAGGGCAGTCACTACGACTTCAGGGCTTCGAGTTCGCGACGAAGGCTCTCCGGAATCTCCACTTTCGCATGCGCCTCATAATCGTAGAGCACGATGACGCCGGAACCCTCCGCTACCGGCAGTTCGGGAGCCGACTCCTCGACTGCGCAATAGTTCATCGTAAAGCTGGACGTACCGATCCGACCGATTCGCGTTGCCACGATCAAACGTGATGGGTAGGTGACCGGCCGACGGAAACTGCACTCGGTATGGGCCAGAATGGGCCCGACCCTGGGAGAACCGGTGAGATCCAGCTCCAGTGCCTCGAAAAGTGCCATCCGAGCGGACTCGAACCAGACGAAGTAGCGCGTGTTGTTGACATGACCCAGTGCATCCATCTCGTTCCAGTGCACCGGGAAGGTCACCGCGACCGGGTAGCTCCCCAGAAGACTCCCTGTGCCCTCGCCTTGCCCCGTCCTAGTCATCGCCAGGTTCTCCTCATCGGCCACCCTCTCCTCGCCCGTCGGGCCTCGTCATGCGGCGCTCCTCGAAGTCCAGGCCTTGATCTCGGCAAAACCCAGGAGGCCGGCCACACCCAGGTAGGTCCCGGCGTAGAGTCCGAGAACGATCATCGCTTCCAACCAATGGGGCGAGAGCTCGAGCCAGTGGTCGACCCCTAGCCCCACCACCGCACACGCGAGCGCCAAGCCAGTCATGCGCCCCCAGGCCGCCAACGGCAACCTCATCTCGGCGAGTCGCCGGCGTAGGCTGCGGTAGAGCAGACACCACTCTACCCACGCCCCAACCGTACTGCCGAGGGCCAGACCCAGGGCTCCGAGTCGCAGGCCGACCGCCTCCTCTCCCAACCACTGGCCGAGATCGAGGCGGTCCAACCAGATCATGAGGCCGATACCGAAGCTTGCCGAGGTTACGAGTCGGAACACCGCAATCCGAGCGGGAGTCGCGGTGTCGCCCATGGAATAGTAGACGTTGACCAACAATCGAGAACTGGTCGACGGGAGCAGACCCAGCGTGTAGCCGGACAAGACCAGGAAGATAAGCCAAGTATCGGCTGCGTCGACGCTTCCTCGCTGAAAGATGACGCTCACCAACAGCAGGCCGAAGGCAAAGTAGCCAACGCCCGTCGGGATGGTGAGAAAGGCCATCTGGCGGAGCCCGGCCGACGCCCGAGCGACTCTCGACTCCGCGTCCTCCCCGCCCATACGCGACAGCTCCGGCAACTCGGCGGCAGCTACCGACATCGCGAACAGACCGATCGGCAGCAGGTAGAGCCGCGACGCATAGCCAAGGGCACCGACCGCCCCCGCGGCGAGAAATGAAGCGAGGAATTGGTCTAGGTAGCCCGAGATCTGAACCACCCCACGGCTGGCCAACGCTGGACCTACCGCCGAGAGAGCCCGGCGCACTCCCACCACCCGAGTCGAGAGTCGCACCTTGAAACCTCGCAGCAGTCCGAGCACCGTCGGCAACTGAACGAGAAACTGGAGCACGCCTCCCAATAGAGCCCCCCAGCACACCGCCAGGAGGAGCCGACTCATCTCAGCGGTACCGAACGATCCGGATCTGAGCAGCGGCTCCCCGACGAAGACCAGCACTGCGATCATGCTCATGTTCCAGAGCGCCGGCGCTACGTAGGGCAGGAAGAAGCGTCGATGGCTGTTGAGGATCCCGAGCGACCAAGCTGACAGGACGAGGATACCGGTCATGGGAAAGATGATTCGGACCGCTTGGACCGCGAGCTCGTAGCGATCGACGGCGAGTCCTGCTTCCGCATCGGCGAGAAATCCGGCCACGAAGAAGGCGACGATGGGACGCGCAGCGAGGACGCCAAGTAGTGCCAAGCCCCCGGCCACCGCCAGGAGGATGGCAAAGATAGCCCCGGCAAAGCGCCCCGCCTCCTC
>JAIOJS010000033.1 GCA_019911795.1 Thermoanaerobaculia bacterium
CCTGGGTTGCCATGTCGACCTCCGCGCCTGAGATCTGCGACTGACCGCCGCCGAGAGTTTCAACGCCAGTGGACGCTTGCAGTGCGGCGCTGAAGGGACGGTCGAGACCTCCCCCGGTGACGGGGCCTATCCACTCTGCGAGACGAGCCGTCTCGATATCGCGCAAAACGTCGGCTGGGATCTCCTCGCGAAGTGTCCAGTAATTCTCGCCATCTCTAGTTTCGATCTTGTCGTGTTGCAGACGGAGTTCGACGAATTGTTGGGCCTCAGCGGCGGCGCGGCTCAACATGACGACGGCGGGTTCGAAACCGGCCTTGAACGCGATGAGTTTGTAGACTCCGGCGGGAAGGCGGTCGAAGAGGAAGTGTCCGTTGCGATCGGAGACAACCTTGTTGACTTCGAGCTTGGAGAGTTCGTAGGCGTAGACCTGGGCACGGGCGAGAGGAGATGCCTCGGCCGTCACCTTTCCCTGCAGGCCCTCTGGGGTTCGAAGGCCCTCGGGATTCTCGATCACAGTTGACGTCTCGACCGGGGACATGCCCGCGATTGCCGCAGTACCAATGAGGAAGATCGAGAGGAAAGCCGGGAGAGTTCGTTGCTTCATACGCCATCCTCCAGGGAACTTCGATGGTATCGCTTGGCGCAAGCTCTGTCAATCCGAGGTAGGCCCAGAAGGCAGTTGCCAGGACATGGAGAGCGGCGACTGCCCGATGCGAAAGGGGTAGCCTGTGGGTGGTTCAGTGGGCACATCATGGACACTCTCTCAGTACGCTCGGAATCCGATTCGGGTTTTGTAGAACCGGATGGGTTCTCTACGGTATGAGACCTAGCAAGATCCGGGCCGACTCTAGGACCGTTCCGACCACCGAGGTGTCCGAGCGGCCACAACGCAGACTACAGAGGCGGCGCCACCTAGGATCAGAGAGCGCGCCGCGGCCTGCAGGGTCGATCCGGTGGTCACGACGTCGTCGACGAGTACGACCTTGGAGCCTTTTGCGAGTTCGGGGGTCGGGGAGAAGGCGCCATCCAGGTTGCCGAGTCGATGCCGTCGGGAGAGTCGAGCTTGCTTGGGGCGAGATCGCCGGGTGAGAAGAGCCCGCATGGGCAGGTTGGCCATCTCTGCGAGCGGGAGGGCGATGGCGGCGGCCTGGTTGTACCTACGTCGCCACTGCCGAGACCAAGCCAGCGGAATGGGAGTGACCACGTCACAGCCACGGAGCAACCCTAGGTGGTAGGAGGTGGCGATCTCCGAGGCCAGATCCGAACCGAGGAAGTCGAGGCCAAGGGCCTTGAGGCCATGGATGACAGCGGTCATCGGGGGGGCATAGTCAAACGCGGCCACCATCCGTTCGTAGGGCGGCGGATTCGAGCGACAGGCGCCACAGTGTCTCTCGGGAGCCGTTGCCGCAAGGTTGGGATCGCCATACAAGGGGCGCATGCAGAGGCGGCAGGCTCCCACCCGAGGCCGGGAGAGTAAGTGTCGACATCCAATGCACAGCCCGAGATGGGTCGGTCCGGGCTCGAGAAGGGTACCGCAGCCAAGGCAGGGGAAGGGAAGGAGGAGGGCCATCACTCGATAGGCGAGTTGGGGGGCGCATCCGTAGACCCGTTGCCCGAGCTCGCGCAGCTGGAGATGGATTCCCACCCAAACAGGAACGGATTTGAGGCGGCTATACTTACGGCCCTAGACGGCGGCGAGGGTGGGGGCTGGTTCCTCCAGCTTCGGGCCGACGACGAACTCGAGAGATCTGACGCAAGAGGAGACGTAGTTTGCGAGCCAAAGGACTGGTGACGACCTTATGGATGGTGGCCTTGGTGACCATGGGAACCGTGGCCCCGGCAGCGGCCGCCGAGCCCTACAGCTATACCCTCGGAATCTTGGGCGGGTCGGGCGGCTCGATCGATGCCGATCCGGGTATCGGCTACGACAACCTCGCCTTGCAGATGAATCTCGGCTTCGTGGTCTCTCCCCAAACCCACCTGGTGGCCAGGCTCGGGCAGTTGGACCTAGACGACGAGCGAGGCTTTGCGGGGTTGTACGGGGCGGACCTGACCTACCTGTCGGTGGCAGGGGAGTACCGGTATTCCGAGCCCCTGTACGAGTCGGGACTCTTCCTCGGATTGGGAGCGTACCAACTGAAAGGGCATGTTCTAGGCGAGTCGATCGACGATACCGCTTTGGGTATGCACTTCGGAATTACCGGGGACTTTCGGCTCAACGCAAACTGGAGCTTCGTGGCCGAGCTTTCAGCGCACTGGGCTGATCTCGACGAGAACAAGACCTTTGCCCTCGGTCACATGGGGCTTGCTTACCACTTTTAGCGGACCGTAGCCAGTTGAGCCGACCGTCGTCAGTGCGGTCGGTCCGGATGTGCTCGTCGGGGGCCGCCTTGCCGCGCGGCTTGGTCCCCGCCAGGGATTTTTCCCAGCCGAGGAGGCACTCTCTCTGGAAGAACCTGTGCCGGGAGGTGTCTCTCCACCGCGAAGCGTCTCAGCCGAGAAGAGGTTCGTCGAGAAGGGCACCCAGGAGGGAAGACGGAATGGGGAAGCGGTCGACGGGTGGAGCCGAATCCGATCTAGAGGACGGTTTCACGGACCACTTCTTCGATCGTCGTCATACCCTGGCGGATCTTCTCCAGGCCGCTGCGACGCAGAGTGATCATGCCCCCCTGAACGGCCCGTTGACGGATCTCGAAGGAACTCGCACCGGCGAGGATCATCTCCTTCATCTCGTCCTCGATCGGCATCACCTCGTAGAGGCCGACACGACCCTTGTAGCCGGTATTGCTGCAGCGCTCACAGCCCTTTCCACGGAACAGTCGGATGCTGCGGGACTCCGCTTCGGAGAAGCCCGCCGCCGTGAGCGCGGCCGGCTGAGTGTCGAGCGGCTCTTTGCAGTACGAGCAGATGCGACGCACCAGGCGCTGGGCGGCCACCATGTGGACCGAGGTGGCGACTAGGAAAGGCTCGACGCCCATGTTCATCAGACGGCTGATGGTCGATGGCGCGTCGTTGGTGTGTAGGGTCGAGAGCACGAGGTGACCGGTCATAGCGGCCTTGATGGCGACCTCGGCGGTCTCGAAGTCACGGATCTCTCCGACGAGCACGATATTGGGGTCCTGCCGTAGGAAGGAGCGCAAGGTGGCCGCGAAGTTGAGTCCGATCTGCTCCTTCATCTGGACCTGGTTGATCCCGGCGAGATTGAACTCGACCGGATCCTCCGCGGTCATGATGTTGACCTCCGGCGTGTTGATGCGCTGCAGGGCGGAGTACAGCGTGTTGGTCTTTCCGGAACCGGTCGGACCGGTGACGAGGACCATGCCGTACGGACGGAGAACTGCATTCTCGAAGTGGCGCAGCGACTCGGGCTCGAAGCCGAGCTTGGTCAGATCGAGCATCAAGTTGTCTTTGTCGAGCAGCCGCATGACGATCTTTTCGCCGAAGATGGTCGGCAGGATGCTGACGCGGTAGTCGAGATCCTTGCGCTTGCCGCCGATGCGGGTCTTGATCTTGATCCGCCCGTCCTGCGGCAGACGCTTCTCGGCGATGTCGAGTTTGGCGAGGATCTTGGCGCGGCTGGTGATCGCCTCGCGGAGACGGAGAGGCGGGTGCATCATCTCGTAGAGAATGCCGTCGATCCGGTAGCGCACCCGAAGGTCCTTCTCGTAGGGCTCGATGTGGATATCGGAGGCGCCCCGCTTGATCGCGTCGGTGAGGATGATGTTGACGAGCCGGACGACAGGCGCTTCCTCAGATTCCTGCTCGAGGGTTGCGAGGTCGAGATCCTCTTCCTCCTCCAGAACCTCGAGATCGGCCTCATCGTCCTCCTCGGTGAGATCCTCCATGACCTTCTTGAGCTCGATGGCGTGGGTCGAGCCGTAGTAGCGCTCGATGGCTGAGCGCAGCTGAGACTCCGCCGAGATCACGGGTTCGACGTTGTACCCCGTCATGAACTTGATGTCGTCCATGGCGAACACATTCGTCGGATCGAGCATCGCGATGGTCAGCTTCGCCCCCGCCTTGGAGATGGGGATGATGGTGTACTTCCGGGCGACGTCGGCGGGAATGATCTTGATGATCGTCTCGTCGACATCGACGCGATCGAGGTTGACCGACGGCACCCCGAAGTGCTTCGAGAGGGTCTCAGTCAGCTTGTCCTCGGTGAGGTAGCCGAGCTTCACGAGGTTGGAGCCGACTCGGCCGCCTTCCTTCTTCTGGAGGACCATCGCCTCGTCGAGCTGGGCTTGATCCACGACTCCGGATTGCGTTAGCAGGGCACCGATCTTACTCATGATGGTCTTTTCTCATGATGGTCACTCTCGAGAGTCGCTGAACTCTGTCTGAGGGTTCACGTTGGGGTTGCGGTCAGATTGTAACGGAATTGGAGGAAGCGGAAGGGGTACTCCCGAGTTCGCGCCGGGCGGCATCGACGATCCAGGCGGGAGGGATGGTGTGGAGACAGGCCTGGGTAGAGTTCATGCGGCGTGAGCAGAAGCTGCAGGGCAAGCGATTAATGACGACCGTTTGTGGGGCTTGATACGGGCCGTGCCTCTTGGGGTCCGTGGGTCCCATTACGGCGACGACCGGAGTTCCCAGGGCGTGGGCGAGGTGGAGGGGGCCGGTATCCCCGCCGAGGACTAGGCGTGCACCCCGAAGGGCTGCGACGAGGAACTCCATCCCCGGCCCCACCGCCACCTGCGCCTGTTCTCGAGAGGACTGAACCACCTGTTCGGCGAGCGCTTCCTCACCGGGGCCACCGAGCACGAAGACTCGATACCCGTCCGCGGCCAGCTGCTGGGCCACCTGGCCCCATCGATCCGGGGGGTAGCGCTTGTTCCCCCAGCCGGCGCCAGGCTGGATCAGGACATAGGGCGAGTCGTCGCCGGCGATGGGTGAACTCGACGGGGTTGCCGCGGGCAGGAGACGATCTCCCGTGAAGTCCGCCTCCTCTGGAGTGAGATCGAGTGCTTGGAGCAGGCTCAGGCCCCGATCGACGGCGTGTTCTCCGCCGATCGGAACCTCGCGGTTGATCAGGAGATGGCTCATCGTCTCGCGCCTCTGTCGCTGCTCGGAACCGATGCGAACCGGGGCTCCGCTTAGCCTGGCGAGGAAGGCTCCCTTGTGGTTGCCCATGAGATCGATCGCCGCCGAGGCGTCAAACCTCCGAATTCGCCGGAAAGCTTCGAAGGCCTCGTGACGAGTAGCGCTCGAGGTCCACGATCGCCGCCACGAGCGCAGCCGCACGGGGAGGACCTCGATGCCCTCCAAATCTGCGATGAGGGGGGCAAAGGGCGCCTCGACAATCCAGCCGATGCGCGCCTCGGGCAGAGCGTGCCGCACCGCGTTGAAGACGGGCCGAGCATGGACGACATCACCGAGGGCGCTGGTCCTGACGAGGAGTATCGACGAAAGGTCCACGAGAGAGGTCAGGCCTCGGTGGCGGCTATCAGACGCTTCAGGTTTGCAATCAGGTCGCTCGTGGCGTGGTCCTTGGGGTCACCGACCAGTGCGGTGCGCCCGCCGTAGGCCCTGACGGTTGCGTACTCTGGGACCTCTTCGGGGGTGCCGTAGTCTGGACCCTTGCAATGGACATCGGGTCGGATTCGCTCGATCAAGGAAGCGGGCGAATCTCCTGAGAAAACGATCACTGCGTCGACGGGGTCGAAGGCCGCGAGAAGCTCGGCGCGCTCCTGTGCGGGCACCAGGGGACGCCCAGGGCCCTTGAGGCTCGCTACCGATGCGTCGTCGTTGATAGCGACAACCAGCCGGTCGCCCTCGGCCTTGGCGCCCGACAAGTACCGCAGGTGGCCCACGTGGAGGAGATCGAAGTGGCCGTTGGCGAGAACAACGGTGAGTCCCGAGTCCCGCCAGGCCTCCCGCAGCGCAGCCAAGGATCGTTCGGTTAGGACGTCGCCCATCGGAGCTCCTCCAGAGGTCGGTGATCGGACTCCACGGCGAGTCGCAGTTCGAGTCGATCGAGCGTGGCCGTACCACTTTTCATGACCACGACTCCTCCCGCGTAGTTGGCAAGGAGGGCGGCCTCGATGGGCGTCCCCCCGGCAGCCAGGGCGAGCCCGAAGGTGCCAATGACCGTGTCCCCTGCCCCCGTTACGTCCGCCACCTGGTCGGTGCCGTGGACCGGTATCCAGGCGCAAGTGTCTCCCGTGGTCAGGACCATTCCGGAACTTCCCCGGGTGATGAGGAGAGAGGCCGCTGCGAGTTTCGAGCGAAGCTCACGGGCGCTGGTGGCCGTGGTGTCCAGGTCCTCTCCAAGGGCGTGGCCGAGGAGGTTCTCCGCCTCTTCCTCATTGGGGGTAGCGCCATCGAGTCCGTCGAAAGCGTTCAGTCGGTAGCGGCTGTCGGCGAGAAGGAGTCCGCTCGCTCCTAAGCTGCGGCGAAGGGCTGGTATCAGGAGTGGAGGAACGGAGCCGTAGCCGTAGTCGCTGACGATCGCCACCCGCGCCCTACCCTGCCACTCCTCCAGTTGTCGGTTGGCGGAGTCCAGTTCGCTCGGCGACAGTTCCCGTGGGTCTTCGATGTCGTAGCGAACCACTTGCTGCTTGATCGCGTGTCGGCCTCCCGCCAGGATGCGAGTCTTGGTGGGGGTCCGGATACCGATCCTGCGACCGATTCCTGAGGTGTCGATGCCGCGTCGTGATAGCTCGGCGACTAGGGCGGTCCCCTCCAGGTCGTCGCCCACGAAGCCTAAGGCCAGTGGCACGCCGCCCAGTGCTTGGACATTGGCGATCGCGTTCGCCCCGCCCCCGGGGACCATGGTCTCCCCTTCGTAGCTGAGAATCAGAACCGGCGCCTCACGGCTGATGCGTTTCGGAGATCCGTTGATGAAGCGATCGGCGACGAGGTCGGCCGCGACCACGACCGGCTTTCCTTCCATGGCATCGATCAACTCGAGGAGGCGGTCCACACTGGGAGTTTGAGTCATATGGAGGGGGCGCGGTCCTGATTAAGGCTCGTTCTTGCCTCTGCTGCGATCGGTCGGTTGCCGCCTAGAAAAGCCTTAGCTTGGCTGTCAGCTTGGTGCAGATCGACATCTTGGTGCAGAGCAACGACCGAGTGTCTCCGATCATTCTATCCGCGGTACTCCTACTGTTCCTTCTCGGTATGCCCGGGTGGGGCCCATTCACGGGGTGAGCGCAAGACCTCGAGGGTCGCCGCCTCGGGCGTTCCGGCCTCCGGCTCGTGACCGTAGGTCCAGCGAGCGGTCGGGGGCATCGACATCAGGATACTCTCCACCCGGCCACCGGTGCGTAGTCCGAAGCGGGTTCCGCGGTCGTACATGAGGTTGAACTCGACATAGCGAGAACGACGCAAGCCCTGCCAGCGAAGCTCTCGCTCTCCAAAGCTCATGGTGCTGCGACGAGTCAAAATCGGTTCGTAGCTGGCTAGGAAACTCCTGGCGCAGTCAGACACGAAGGCGAAATCGGTTTCGGGGTCTTCGTTGCGCAGGTCGTCGAAGAAGATCCCGCCCACCCCTCGCCGCTCTCCCCGATGCTTGATGTCGAAGTAGCCATCACACCAGGCCTTGAAACGAGGGTAGTAGCTGGGATCGTGGCGTTGGCAGCACTCGTAGTGGACGCGGTGAAAGAGCTCGGCGTCCTCCTCGTAAAGGTAGATGGGAGTCAAGTCGGCACCACCACCGAACCACCAGCGGCCGTCGTCCAGTTCGAAGTAGCGGTAGTTGGAGTGCACGACCGGGGCGTGGGGGTTTCGCGGGTGGATGACGATGCTCAGGCCGACCGCGGAGAACTGATGGGGACCGGTGCCCAGGCCTTCCTTGTGAAGCATGACTTGCTCCGCTTCCAGAGGGAGGGTTCCCCAGACAGAAGCGATGTTGACCCCGGCTTTCTCCAGGGTACTGCCATCTTGAAGGATGCGACTCAGCCCTCCTCCCCCTTCGCTGTGCGTCCAGCGATCGGCGACAAAGCTCTTGCTATCGTGTTGCTCGAGACTCTGGACGATGGTCGCTTGAGTCTCCTCGACGAGTTGGTACATGCGTTCCTTCACAGCGACGGATTCTCCCACAGATCGAGCCGGCACTGGCCATCGAGGTCGGAACGGGCAGGTCGGAACGGGCAGAGACACGATAGGATGAGCTGTCATGCCGCCGCGGAACACAACGCCAACGACCGAGGCTCCGGCGGTGGATGTGCAGTCGTCTGGAAGGCCTTCGGGACCGCCTGAGTCGGTCGGCGTCGTTGCCAAGGCTGCCTTCCTTCTCTGTGCGTCGCCGTGGATCGTGGTGGCGGCAGCGCGGGCTCTCCACTGGACTCGTCGTCGATCGTTGGACGTCGCGGTCGAACAGCTCCGGTCAGTGCCGCGATTCCGTTGGGCGTATCTGCGTCGACCGGACTGGCTTTGCGCCTCGGTCGACCGGGTGTTGCCGCTCGTTCCGCTCAGAGGGTTTGGTCCCTGCCTCAAGCGATCTCTGTTGCTCTTGGACCTGTGGGGCCGCTGCGGATTGGAGCCTCGGTTGCACCTAGGGATTCGGGCGCCTGGTCAGGATTCCGGCTACGGCGTCGATCGCGGTCTTGGCTCCGGACCTGCCGAGGGACATGCCTGGGTCTCCTCCACCGTGGATCCCGCGGTGTCGACCTCGGATCAGGGCTATGCGTCGGGGTTCTCCTTCTAGGTAGCCCAGTCTCCCTAGGTAGCCCAGTCTCCGCGAGACTCAAACCATGGAACCGCAACCACCAACACCACCCGAGCTCGAGAGATCGCTTTCCACAACCAGTGGGAGCGAGTCCGAGTCCGGTCGCGAAGGGGACAACAACTCTCGGACAAGCAATCCCGCCGGGGGGAGTTCTGACGGCAGGAAGAACAGCACCGTGCGCGCTGTGGAAGTGCTGAGCCTCGCCTTTCTCTTTCCCATCGCGGTCTATGCGGGGTTTCGTCTGGGTGGCTGGTTGGGCGCCATGGTCGGGGTTCCCTCCCTAGGTAGTCTCGCGGGAGGCGTGGTGGGTGCCGGGGCTGGCTTTTTCGAACTCCTGAGGCGACTGCGGATCGAAAGCGATGGGTGAGGTGTCCGACAGCGGGGAAGTTGCCTCCCTCGAGATCCTGCGGAGGATTCAATGGTTCGCCGTTGGAATCGCGATTGTGGGTGCCCTCTTGCTCTTTCTCCGATGGGGGCCAGAAGCTGCCGTTTCCTTGACACTGGGGGCTGCGATCAGTATCGTTTCGCTCCGAAGTCTGGAGGTGGCGGTGCGTCGTCTTCGGGTGGAGGTCGACGGGAGCCCTGGGCCGGGCGGTACGCTCCGTTTCCGCTTGCGCTGGTGGGTCCTGATGACCGTCCTCGGTTTCACTTTGATCTTCGGAGCTCTGTCGGGAACGCTCGAACTGCTTGCGCTCTTGGTGGGTCTTTCTGCGGTTCCCCTGGCGGCTCTCGCGGAGGCAGGAATACAGGTTTGCCGGAGCGGAGTCCGCGGCCAATCGGTCGAGCGGAGTGGGTCGGTCGAAGAAGACGAAGTAGAGGCTCGGTAGCAGCAGTCCCAGGCAAACAGAATCAAGTAGAGATTTCGATACCCGAGAGATAGATTCGATGGAGCATAGCCACTCAATTTTCTTCGGCCCGGTCAACGCGATCTGGGATTGGCTTCTGTCCGTGACCGGCCTCGCTGCCCGTTGGGGACACATCGAGGTTCCTGATCATGTCGTGATGTCCCTCGTGGTTCTGGTCGTGTTGACCGTGATCGCCGTGTCCTTGTCGCTCGTGATCAGTGAGGACAACCCTGGCCGGTTCCAGATGTTTTTCGAGGAGTTGGTTCAGTCCCTGCGGGGGATGATCGACAGCCAGGTCGGTAAGGGGGCTTCTGATAGCTACCTTCCCCTGATTGGCGCCTTCGCGTTCTTTATCTTCCTCGCCAACTTCTGTGGTCTCTTCTTCTTCCTCTCGGTGCCGACGTCCAACACCAACACAACTTTTGCGTTGGCATTCATCTCGTTCTTCTTCTACAACTTCATCGGCCTCAAGCGCCACGGATTTGGCTACATCAAACACTTCCTTGGCCCTATCTGGTGGCTAGCGCCCCTGCTCTTCGTGGTGGAGATCGTCTCCCACAATGCGCGATGGCTGTCGCTGGGGCTCCGCCTCTTCGGCAACATGTTCGGTGAGCACACCGTATCGGGTGTTTTCAATAGTCTCGTGCCACTCCTGGTTCCGTTGCCTCTGATGGCCCTTGGGCTCTTTGCGGCGCTGATCCAGACTTTCATCTTCATCATATTGACGACGGTATACATCGCTGGGGCTGAAGCGGAGGAGCACTAACCCCCCCCTTTGTCTCCCCGCAGGGCACTACTCAGGGACGGTAGCCGTCAAACCAAGGAGCGGAAAAGAAAATGAACAAAAAGAAGATTTTGGGCCTTATGGTCCTGTTGATGGTTTTGCTGGCGATGCCGGCGTTGGCGCAGGAGGCCGGTCACGAAGCTGGGTCTGCTGGTATGGACATGGGTATGTTGGGAGCTGCTTTCGCCATTGGCGTGGCGGCAGCCGGTGGTGCTCTCGGTCAGGCCAAGGCTGTTTCCTCGGCTTGTTCGGCGATGGCGCGGAACCCAGGTGCGGCGGACAACATTCGCTTTGCCTTGATTCTCGGTCTGGCTCTCATCGAGTCGCTGGTCCTCTACGCTTTGCTCATCGCGGCAAAGGGAGCCGGCCTCTTCTAGACGGTTTTCGGCCGACTTCCGGCCACTTTGGCGCCACCCTCGGTGGCAACAGGAGAGCGTCCCCGAGCGGGGACGCTCTTTTGTATTTGACGGACACCGAGCGTCGCGGTGCATTCTCCCTGGTTCCCGGTGGGTGCGGCGCCGAGGGGGTAAGCTGCTTTCGCGGGGCGGCGTCCGTTGGCACGCCTCGTGCGTATAGATGTTCACGGGGGAAACATGACGACACAGGAGCACAGCGGAAACAGATCGGGACGATGGGACTTCGAGTCCGCCACCATGCCGTATGTCGACGCTCTCTACAACGCCGCTTACCGGATGAGCCGCAACTCGGAGGATGCCGAGGATCTGGTACAGGAGGCCTATCTCAAGGCGTATCGGTACTACGACAAGTTCCAGGAAGGGACGAATCTAAAGGCATGGCTGTTCAAGATCCTCAAGAACACCTTCATCAACAGCTACCGCAAGAAGCAGTCGATACCAGCGCACGCAGACTTTGCGGACATCGAGGGTTCGTTCGAGAGTGCGGTCAGCGAAGAGAATCCCATCTCCATCTTGGATCCAGAGGCAGAGCTTCTGGCCGACGTCCTCGACGGCGACGTGCAGCGGGCCTTGGATGAGTTATCCGAGGACTACCGAATGGCCGTGGTCCTGGCGGATCTCGAGGGCTTCTCCTACAAGGAGATCGCTGACATTCTGGACGTTCCTGTCGGCACTGTCATGAGCCGCTTGTATCGCGGGCGCCGGAAGCTCGAGGAGACTCTGCTCAAGTACGCTCGAGAGAACGGCTACCTGCGCGGCGGCGAACCTTCCAAGATGCGAACGAGGGCCGCGGAAGCCAACTAGACGACCCAATGTGCTTCGGGTATCGTTGGTATCTGGAATAAGTAGGGCGAGGATCTCGTTGCAGGGTACGACCGCCGTGAGAGGGTGCGGTCCTGAGCGATCTCGAATTCAGCGGACTCGAACCAGCGAACTCAACCCTTCGATCAAGAGAGCATCAGATGGATTGTCAACGCATTCACGAATCGATGTTCCTCGTCTCCGACAACGAGTTGGAAGATGAGTTCATCATCGTCTTTCGTGAGCACCTCGACTGCTGCACGGGTTGCTCCAATCGCTTCGAGTACGTCACTCAGCTCCTGACCATCGTCCGCAAGCGATGCCATCGCGTCACGGCCCCGGAGGGTCTCGAGATACGTATTCGACGGAGTCTCCATAGGCTACGGGGCGCAGCTACCGATGAGGGGTCTGCATGAACAACCAAGGAATTTTTCGAATCCGTCCTCGGCGGCTTGGCAAGCTGGTGCTGTGTCTTCTTGCGGTTGGCGCGACCTTGCCTCTACTGGCTCAAGGAGGTTGGCGCCTTCGCGGATTGGAGGGCGGCTCCTTGGCTCCCGCGGACCTGACCTCTGGGAACACCGTGATCGTGGTGTGGGCGGGCTGGTCGCCACGCTCTCGAGACATCCGGGAGAAAGTCGCAAGCCTCAAGTCAGAAGTCGGAAACGCTCGCCTGCTAACCGTGAATTTTCAAGAGGAAGAGTCCGCCGTCCGTGAGTTCCTCGGTGGCAAGTCCTTTCCGGCTCCCATTTACCTGGACACTGACGGCGCCTTCGCGCGTCAACACCAGGTGACCAACTTGCCGGGTCTCGTCATCTACCGTCAAGGCGAGGTGGTCTACCAGGGCAAGTACCCGAGCGACCCGGCGGGCTTGGTTCGGACGAAGCTTCAGTAGAGCGGCTCCAGTAGATCTAAGGGCGTTGGCCGGATCGGTTCGACGGCGGGGGCACGACCTGTGGTATTCTCTGCGAGTTCCAGCGGGGCGATGCCTAGGGCAACCTAGTGGCATCGCGGAGTCGAAGGTCTCGACGAGTCGCTAGAACTCCGTGAGTGGACTGTTTCGTCAATTGCCTCACGACAATTTCACCGAAATCGGTCTTGTCCGAAGTCAGTTCGACCCCTTGAGAGTCAGTTCTGAACCACTTGGTCTAGTCTCAGCCTCTCGGTTTGGGCAGGTGTGCCAACCGAGTTCCCAAAGACTTCCTCAGCAGCTCGACTGTTGGCCCTAGCGAGGACCCTCCAACGTTGCAACCTTCTGATCGGCCCTCCGCGCTCCGCTCTGCGGCGCGTCGCCGGAATATCCTGATCGTCGGGTCCATCGTGGCCCTGGCTGCTATCTTCCTCTACGGAGGTCGCCGCGGCGAGTCTCTGACCGTCCTTCCCACCCCTGTCTTCGATGCCGCTGAGGTGACCTGCCCAGGAGACTGCGTCGACCCCCCAGATACTCTTCCCGTCCTTCGAACCCTGGAATCGGGTGAAACCTTGGATCAGCTTCTCGAGGAGGTTGGTTTTGGCGCGCCCGACCGTCTCGAGATCGTCGCCGCCTTGAGCGACCACGTGGAGATTCGGAGGCTTCAACCGGGTCTAGAGGTGTCTGGTTTCTTCGAGAAGGAGACGCCCCGAGAGTTTGAGGTATTGGTCCAGCGCAAGGGACGCGTCTTGCTCGATCATGGTGACAACGGTTGGCAGAGCCGGTGGTCCCCCTTCGAGGAGACGCGGGTGACCCGTGAGGTCGCAGGCGTGATCGACGGGAGTCTGGTCGGTGCACTTGCCGAGCAGGGTGCGCCGGTCGATGTCGCCTACCGGATGTCGGATGTCTTGCGATGGGATGTCGACTTCAACCGCGACCTTCGGACCGGTGATCGTTTCGAAATCGTCTACGAGGAGGTTTTTCTCGACGGGGTTCGAGATCGCACGGGTGATGTTGTGGCACTGGCTTTTTGGAATCGCGGACGTCTACTGGAGGCATACCGATACGACGAAGGCTATTACGATGCCGACGGTCGTCCTCTACAAAAGATGTTCCTGCGATCCCCGCTTCCTTTTACGAGGGTGACGTCGCGTTTTAGCAATCGCCGTTTTCATCCGGTACTCAAGACCTATCGTCCCCACTATGGCGTCGACTACGGAGCTCCTACCGGAACACCGGTACGGGCCACGGCCAACGGCGTTGTGGTTTCGGCGGCCTGGGGGAACGGTAGCGGGAGGATGGTCAAGGTGCGCCATCCCAACAACTACCTCACCGCCTATCTGCACCTTTCGAAGTACGGCTCCGGCATGAAGGCAGGTCGGAGGGTCCGGCAAGGTGATGTCGTGGGCTACGTCGGCTCCTCTGGACTCGCGACCGCCCCTCACCTGGACTATCGCGTTCAGCATCATGGGAAGTGGATTGATCCATTGTCGATCAAGGCGATTCCGGCTGATCCGATTCCTGGAGTTGATCTGCCCGAGTTTCTTGCCCAGCGCGACGCGCTTCGGTTGAGATTGTCGGGCGGTTCCCCTTGGGAGGAGGCCGGGACCGATACCCCGCCGGAGCAGTTTGCGGCGGTCGATGTCGTGGCGACCGGTACTGGACCGGGGCGCTAACGACTCGCGTCGTTGGCACTCCTCTTCCCCTGTGCTTTATCTCTTGATGGCCACCCCCCTCCGATGATCCGGGTCGAAAGCCGTTGCCGGGTAGATCTCGGAGGCGGAACCCTTGAT
>JAIOJS010000305.1 GCA_019911795.1 Thermoanaerobaculia bacterium
GACCTACCGCCTCGACAAAGGCGTCCTCCGTCGCGGCATCGCCGACTCTCACCACAGTGACGCCCGCCACGGACCGGGCGAGCGCTTCGACTTCGCGGGCCGCTCCGGCCAAGGGCGGAAGGGATGTCAGGTTCAAGTCGGGGGCTTCGATACCGGTCAAGGTAGGAGCTCCAAAGGCGACGAGGCGAGGAGCGTGGGCGGTGACCGCGGGGATCGACCGTCCGAGGGCGGATCCGCTCGGGAGTTCTCCAACCGGCATCACCTCGAGGAGCAGTCGTTGGGAATCGTCAGGCCACGGAAGGACCTGGAAGGGCAGGTTGTGGAAGAAGCGGTCGGGGGCGAGGATGAGGCTCGCCGGAGTCGTTTGCTGGACGAGGGGTCCGAGAAGGACGCGGCCGAGTTCGCTGGCCTCCGGCGAGACCTCGCCCTGGCGAGACGCGCGGTGCACCGCCTCTACCTGGGCGTTTAGGACTTCGGTAGCGCCGACCCGCCAGAGATCGAGCGCGGGCTGATCGGTGGCGGCGCCCGCCTTCAGTCGAAAGGCCCAAACACTCTCGGGACCGACGAAGAGCTCCACCAGGACACCGCCGGCGCCGAGTCGAGGAGCGAGCTGTTGGGCGTTCTGAGGGGAGAGTCCTGCGCTCTGCTCTCGGCCCAGTGATTCGAGGAGTTCCCGTGCCTTGGCGCGTTGGACCCAGTCGAAGGCGCGCGAGGCACCGGCGCCGGGATTTGCATTCTCCATCGTCGCCAGCACGCGAATCGCGGCGGCGTAGACCGGTCGTTTGTCGACCAAGTATCCCGAGCGCAACGCGGCGTCCTGCACTCCACTCCGGGCGTTCTCGATCTCGGCGAGGGCGGCTTCGTAGTGGCTCAACGCTCCCGCTAGTTCCCCGTCGGCTTCCGCCAGGGCTCCCAGCCCAAACTGAGCCGCCCATCGGCCCTCGGCGGCGTCAACGCGATGGGCGATCTCCAGCACCTGGGCGAAGGCCGTTCGTGCCGAGGGGGGGGCTTTGGCCTCGGTGTGGAGGAAGCCAAGTCGAATGAGCGCTTCGATCTCCTCGTCTAGGTCACCGGCCTCGGCTGCTAGTTCGCGAGCGGTATTCAACGACGTAGCGGCGCCTATGAGGTCGCCCAGGTCGCCACTCGCCCGCCCCCGGTTGATCCAGGCGTTGGCGGCCGCGGGCTGGTCGCCGAGTTCCTCAAAGGCTCGGACCGCCGACTCGAACGCAGCCAAAGCGCGTTGGGGATCGCCGAGATTGCGCAGCATGACGCCCCGGTTGAGAAGACGACTCGCTCGACTGCCATTATCGAGGAACTCCGGATCCAGAGAGTCGAGGAGCTCGAGAGCTTCCTGGTAGGCGCCCAGACGCTCGAACACTACAGACTGGTTGATCTTGGCGATCTGTTGGCGCCACAGTGCCCACGGCTCTTCTCGATGTTGCTCGGTGAGATCGATGGCATGTTGGAGGATGGTCAGGGACTCACCGTATCGGCCCGACTGCTCGAGCAGGATTCCCAGATTCGACTGGTTGATGACCTGACTCTCGATCTCATCCAGGGTGACGTTGATTGTCAACGCTTCCCGATAGGCGGCTTCGGCGGCCGGGAGGTCGCCGAGGGGGGTGAGGACCAGTCCGAAGTTGTTGAGGGTACGGGCCAGGCGTAGTGGATCATCGAGATCCCGGCGGAGGGACAGAGCCTGCTCGCAGGCGGCTCGGGCCGCTTCGAGTTCCCCTAATCCCTCGAGGACGACGCAACGATTGTTGTGGGCGATCGCGGCGGCGGCTGGGTCCTCGGCGGTGAGCTGGATCGCAGCCGTTCGGTAGGCTTCGGCGGCGGCCTGGGAATCTCCGGCTCGTTGTAGAGCTCGCGCTTCGTCGAGCGTCTGCCCGAGGAGGCTCGACGCTACGCAGAGGAGGCCGCTGGCGAGTAGCCACGCGCGGCAGAAGAGCGGGGGAGGCGACACCGATTCAGTCTAGCAGTCCCTCGGGCTGGTTCGTTCAGCGTGCTCCTGTTAGTTCGCCGGACGATCGTAAAGGCGGGGGTGTGTTTCGGCCGCGTATTGCCGATGTCGCTAGGGGGAGTCTATCGGCCGCAGGCGTTGAGCCCATGCCGAGACGGCGACCTCTTCACCCTCTGTGTCGAAGCCGTGCACCTGCCAGCGCCAGCGGACGCCCGGAGCGATTCCTGCCTGGACCTCGGAGGGTATTTCGAAAGCATCGTCATCGACCCGCTCGGACCATAGTGCCTCGCCGTCGATCCGCTGCAGTTCGACCACGTAGTAGTCGACGCCAACCGCCGCTTGCCAGTCCAACGCGCTCCACCCTTGGGAACCGGCGGTGACCGGAAGAAGGATGATTTCCCCACCACGAGTGATGTCGACACCAGGAGGAGCCGGTAGCACCGGAGGTCGCGGAGAGACGCGCCAGGTGACCAACCCCGCGGCCAGGACCAGCACGGCGGCAGCCGCCCAGCGGTAGAGGCCTCGCCGCCACGGTATGGAACGCG
>JAIOJS010000306.1 GCA_019911795.1 Thermoanaerobaculia bacterium
CGGTACCGGGCTTCACCTCGATCTCCATGTTTCCGCGCCTCTGGGACCTCTCAGGTCTTCCCCTGCCGCAGTTGGTCGAGCGACTTGTGAACGAGGGCGTCGAGCGGCATTCCCAACGCCACGAACTCGATCGCGGGATCAAGGAGTGGATCGCCGATCTGGAAGCCAGGCCATAGCTGGCGAGGAACCCAATGCGCGGCAACGGGCTGGGACGATTATCGGGCTGGTTTAGTTATCGGGGAATGCGAATCACAATGGCTCGATGGCCCTTACTCTTGAGACGGTCTCGTAGGTTCCTCGCCTCCGGCTCGGACTCGAAGTCGCCCACTCGCACGCGAAACCACTCGCCCGACTGCTCGATCCTCGGCGCCGGCTTCCCCTTGATTCTCGCGGCGAGTTCCTCGGCATAGCGTCGATCTCTAAAGGCACCGACCTGGACCGTGTACGAAGCGACAGCTCGAGGTGCTGCGGCTGAGTCGTAGATTGTGTCGACGACTCGGATCTCGACTTTGGCGAGTCCCGTGCCCGTCATCTGGAGCCTCTTGGCCGCCTCCCATGAGAGGTCGATGATACGGCCCTTGACGAAGGGGCCCCGATCGGTGATGCGGACTCTTATTCGACGATCGTTGTCGAGGTTGTGGACCTCAACCACGGTGTAGAACGGCAGGGTCTTGTGGGCTGCCGTCATCAAATGCATGTCGTAGATCTCGCCGCTCGCCGTCTGGCGACCATGGAATGGCTTCCCGTACCAGGAGGCGATGCCTCGCTGGGACCAGCCTCGCTTCACTGGTCCTGACTTTGTTGAGCGACAGGAGACCAGTCCGGTCAGCCCGATCAGAACGATCCACCCGATCGCCAAGAGAAGCGGACCCCCAAGGCCGCGCTTGCGGCATTCGGAACTCGCGACGAAGGGGGGTCTGATGCTCAGATTCGGGGCGCCTCCACGCTCGTGGCGGTCCGCCCCTCGAGCGCTGGTCGAACCTGTTCCTGGATCAACTCCGCTACCTGCTGGGCCGACCTCCCGGTGAAGGACTGAGGATTGATCAGGGCCAAGATCTCCTGACGACTGAGACGGAAGGCGGAATCAGCGACGATCGAGTCGATGAGGGGATTGACTTCGCCTATCTCCACGGCTTCTTGCGCGGCGAGACTGTACTCGCGAATGCGTTCGTGAAGTTCCTGACGATCTCCGCCGCGCAGTACTGCCTCCATGAGAAAGGTCTCCGTCGCCATGAAGGGAAGCTCGCGTTCGACACGAGCCCGAATGGTCCCTTCCTTGACCCGGATGTCGCCGGCGATGTGGGCGGCGAGGTTGAGGACGGCATCGGCGGTCATGAAAGCGTCGGAGAGCACCAGACGGCGATTGGACGAGTCGTCGAGACTTCGTTCCAGCCATTGGGTGGCGGTGTTCATCGGACCATTGGCGGCGTCGCTGAACAGCCGCCTCGACAGTCCGCACATGCGTTCGGCCCGCACGGGGTTGCGCTTGTACGCCATGGCGGAGGATCCGACCTGTTTGTCGTCGAAGGGCTCGGAGAGTTCACCGACGCCCTGGAGAAGGCGTAAATCGGTACCGAACTTGTGACTTGATTCGCCGATACCGGCGAGCAAGCTGAGCACTCGGGAGTCCTGCTTGCGGGTATAAGTCTGACCGGTGACGGGAAAGCTCGCGGAAAAACCGAGCCGCTGGGCCACCATGGCATCGAGTCGACGGACCTTGTCGTGATCGCCCTGGAAGAGGGTCAGGTAGCTGGCCTGAGTGCCGGTCGTACCCTTGGCGCCCCGGCAGCGTAGATCTTTTCGAAAGCGTTGCAACTCCTGATAGTCGATCAAGAAGTCCTGGAGCCACAAGGCGGCGCGTTTCCCCACCGTGGTGAGTTGCGCGGGTTGGAAGTGGGTATAGGCGAGGCACGGGATCGTAGCGGTGCGCTCGGCGAAGCGGCTCAGGGCTTCGAGGACAGCGGCCAGTTGGCCGAGGAGAAGATCGATCGCTTCCGCCTGGAGAAGCACGTCGGTGTTGTCGGTGATGAAGGCGCTGGTCGCCCCTGCGTGGAGGATGCCACCGGCGTCGCCGGCGAGTTCGGCGAAGTGACGCAAGTGAGCGACGACGTCGTGGCGCGTCGCCGCCTCGATCTCGGCGACGCGCGCGAAGTCGATGGTGTCGGCGACCCCGCGGAGTTGGGCGATCTGCTCCTCGCTGAACGGCATGCCGAGCTCGCGCTGGCATTCTGCGAGGGTGATCCAGATTCGACGCCACTGTCGGTAGCGATTCTGGGGCGAGAAGATCTTCGCCATGGCGCGGCTAGCGTAGCGGTCGTAGAGAGGGTTCGTCGGTTGGTCCATGGGGCGATTTCTCGGAGGGAATGGGTGGTGGAGCGAGCGGCCGAGTCAGGGACCCGTAGAGGACCTAACTCGGGGGAAGTTCGGGTCGAAGGATAACTCAATCGCGCAGGTCTCACTGCTACAATTCGCTCGGCCGCCCGCTGCGGTCGACTCCAGGAGAAGTAGATGACGTTGCAAGTGTTCTCGGAAATCGGTCCTCTCGAGCGGGTCCTGATTCATCGCCCCGGAAGGGAGATCGATGACATGGTCCCCGCGATGATGGAGCACCTCCTCTTCGACGACATCCTGTACGGGGAGGAGGCCCGGGAGGAACACGACACTTTCACCGAGATCCTGAAGCGCTTCGGAGTCGAGACCCTCGATGCCCAGACCCTGCTGCAGGAAGCGATCGAGAAGCCGGCGGCGCGCGGCGAGTTGTTCGACCAGCTTCACGATCATCGACAGGTGTCGCATCGGGTCCTGACCGGCATGAGGGACCTCGATTCGGGGGAGTTGGCCGAGGCACTGGTCAGCGGACGCCGAAGCGACGTGGCGGGAGGAGGCCAGTCGTGGGCGAGCTACTTCGATCTCCTACCGGTGCCGAACTACTTCTTCCAACGCGATCCGCAGATCGTTGTCGGGGACCGAGTAGTCACGAGTTCGATGGCCACGTCAGCGCGCTCTCGAGAGGCTCTCATCTCGCGTATCGCTTTCCTCTACCACCCCCAGCTGGCCGGGGCGGCGAGCCACTTCGACCTGCGTGGCAAGGTCGATTCGCTCTCCTTGGCCCCAGATACGACTCCCCTTGCCTGCCTCGAAGGGGGCGACCTGCTGGTGGTGAGCCCCGAGATTCTCCTCGTGGGCATCAGTGAACGGACCAACCGCCGCGGCGTGGAGGTCCTCGCCGAACACCTGCGTCAGGTGGAGAGCAGTTTTCTCCACCTGATCGCGGTCGAGTTGCCTTCGACTCGGGCCTACATGCACCTCGATACCGTTTTCACCATCATCGACCACGGAACTTGCCTCGGTCATGCTCCGGTGATCCTCGATGGAAGCCCGGAAACAGCTCGGGTCTACCGTGTCGACCTGGCGGCGGAGCAGTTGACTTTCTCGGTGCAGCCCCCACTCCTCGAAGCCCTCGCGGGCCTGGGATTGGAACTCGAGATGGTGCCCTGCGGTGGCGAGGACCCGGTGAACCAGCAGCGCGAACAGTGGACCGACGGCGCCAACGCGTTCGCGGTGGCTCCGGGAGTTATCGTGCTTTATCGGCGAAATCGCAAGACGACGGAGGAACTCGCGGCGCGCGGTTGGCGCATCATCGACGAAGAGGCAGCGCTGGCCCATCCCAATTTGGCCGACGGAGAGCGCACCGCGATTACTTTCTTCGGCAACGAGCTGTCGCGGGCTCGGGGTGGACCGCGCTGCATGACGATGCCGCTGAGTCGGCGTCCCCTCTAGTTACAGAGTCGTCTGTCTAGCCCCGGTCGAGTCTCGAACAAGTCTCAAACAAGTCTCAAACAAGTCAGAATAGCCTCGCACTCGAGTTAGCCGGGTCCTTGGCCTTCAGCCCGAAGGACCCACTCCAGAACCCTTTGAGAATCAGATTTTGCTAGTTCAGGTGATGCTCCGGTCTCCGATCGGTAGTAGCCCCTGACCCGAGGAGAACCATGTCCCTACGCCACCTCATCTCACTGAACGACGTCACCGCGGCCGAGCTACGGCACCTTTTTTCATTGGCTACCGATGTCAAGGCTAGCCCTGAAAAGTACCGCCAATCGCTCGCCGGCAAGACGCTGGCGATGATCTTCGAAAAGTCGTCGACTCGCACTCGCGTTAGCTTCGAGGTCGGGATGTACGAACTTGGCGGGCACGCACTGTTTCTGTCTTCGCGTGACATCCAGCTCGGACGCGGCGAAACGATCGGTGACACCTCAAAGGTCCTCTCGCGCTACGTAGACATCATCATGGCGCGGACCTTTGCGCACGCCACTGTCACCGGCCTGGCGGCATCGGCGACGGTACCGATCATCAACGGGCTTACCGACGACCTCCACCCCTGTCAAGCGGTGACCGACTACTTCACCTTGACCGAGGTTTTCGGCGCCGATCTGGGTGGCCGCAAGATCGCCTACGTCGGTGATGGCAACAACATGGCGCACTCCCTCATGCTCGGCGCTCCCAAAGTTGGCATGGACATCGCGATCGCTCGACCCGAGGGTTATGACGTCAATCCGCACTACCTGGCCCTCGCCCAGGCGGCGGCAGAGAAGGCTGGCACCGAGATTGTGTTGACCGAGGATCCTCGGGCCGCGGTCGAGGGAGCCTCCGCCGTCTACACCGATGTGTGGGCTTCGATGGGGCAGGAGGAGGAGGCCGAGAAACGTCGTGCCGACTTCGAAGGGTTCACCGTCGATGAGACGTTGATGGCCGAGGCGCGACCCGAGGCGGTATTTCTCCATTGCTTGCCTTGCCACCGGGGCGAGGAGGTCAGCGCTGGAGTCGCGGATGGCCCCCAGAGCCGGATCTTCGACGAGGCTGAAAATCGCCTCCATGCTCAGAAAGCGATCATGCTCTGGTTGCTGGGAGCCGCCTAGTGGACCGTCGGCGAACCTCTCACTGATGGTGGCGATCTGGTCCTCGGCGTGGTGACGGCGGAGGTGACCGCAGAGGCCGCAGGAACTCGCTGCTCGTCTTCGAAGGGAGGGGCAGCAGATCACTACTTCGCTCTGATACTACTTGGCGTGGAGTCGGACGGGGGCCTACCCTCTGCTATTATCGAGTTGGGGGGTTGATGCTCAGACTGCGGGGACTGATCGAGGACAAGGAGCGGGTCTTTCCGATAGCCGGAGAGATGGTTCGTCTCGGCCGAGGTTCTGACAACCAGGTCGTTCTTCCCGATTTCTCCGTGTCGCGAAAGCACGCCGTCCTTCGCTTCGAAGAGGGAGCATGGTTCCTCTACGACCTGGAGAGCACCAATGGGGTTCAGGTCAACGGCATCAGCGTACAGAGCGCCCCTCTGGCGGCCGGCGACCGGTTGAAGGTCGGCATCTTCGAATTCGTCGTCGAGAGCGACGAGTTGGTTCCGGAGACCGAAGCGGTGCGTTCGCCGGTCGTGGCCGACCGCTCCTCGAGTATCTCCAGCGCGACGATCGTGCGTCGGTTGGAGGACTTCTCGGCGGACTACGGACTGGTCGGAACCGGTGCGGTGCCGACCGTCGCCCCCGATGCCGATGCCCACCGCAAGGCGTTAGAGGACCAGTACTCGAATTCCATCTTCAGTATCCTGACTCGATTGGCCCGGATGTTGATCCAGACCAATTCGGCAGACGAGGTTCTGGAGAAGGTGTTTGCGATCGCCTTCGAGGCGTTGCGAGTGGACCGGGGTTTCATCCTGCTGCGCGATGAGACGACGGGTGAACTGCACTGCGAACTATCCCGGGTCGGGGAGGAGGTCACGCTGCGTCCCGAGGGGGAAGTGCCGGTCTCCCACACCATGCTCGAGGAGGTCATGCGGGAGCGGGTGGCCTTGCTGACTTACGACGCCCAGGCGGACCAACGATTGGTGACGGGCGAGTCGATCCGGATTCATCAGATCCGCGCAGCGATGTGCGTTCCGCTGTGGTCGGGAGAGAACATCATCGGCGTGATGCAGGTGGACTCGCCCTTCCACGCCGGCAGCTTTACCGAGGGTGACCTCGATCTCTTTGCGGCGCTTGCGAACTACGCAGCAGTTGCCGTCGAGCGGATCCGCTACGCCGAGAAGGTGGAGTACGAACGCGCTGTCCGCAGTCAGCTCGAGCGTTACCACTCGCCGGCGGTGATCGACCTCGTCTTGCAGCAGGACACGACGCCGGGCGAGGCGTCGACCCGTTCCCTCAAGCCGGCGGTCGCCACCGTGCTGTTCGCCGATGTCGTCGGCTTCACGCCTCTCTCGGAGCGACTGCCGGTGGAGGAGATCGCCACCATGCTGGAGGGCTTTTTCACCCACTCCGTCGACGCCATCTTCAGTCAGGGTGGAACGCTCGATAAGTTCATCGGGGATTGCGTGATGGCCTTCTTCGGGGCACCGGTGCCGCAGGCGGACCACGCCATGCGGGCGGTCCGGGCTGCGGTGGAACTCCAGAGGGCGATCGCAGTCTGGAACGAGGAACGAGCCGCCCGCGGGGCGGATCCGATCCTCTCGCGAGTTGGGATCAACAGTGGGCCGGTGGTGGTTGGCGATGTTGGCAGCAACCGTCGCGTCGACTACACCGTCCTCGGCAACACGGTGAACATCGCGGCTCGGTTGGAGAGTGGGGCCGCGGG
>JAIOJS010000307.1 GCA_019911795.1 Thermoanaerobaculia bacterium
GGACAGCAGGCCTCCGTCTTCATCCGCGGCGCCGAATCCGACCAGACGCTCGTCTTGTGGAACGGAATTCCACTCAACGACCCCTACTTTGGTGGTTACAACTGGGCCTTCCTCCCCACCGAGGGTGTCGAGCGGGTCGAGGTCGTGGGAGGTCCATTCAGCGCTCTCTACGGCAGCGCAGCCGCCGGCGGGGTCATTCAGCTGATCACAGGGAACGAGCCCGGTGTGTGGATCGGGATCGAGGCGGGCGAGAACGCTCACCGTCGCCTCTCGACCAGTCTGACCCATCACCTCGAGCGCACCAAAGTTGACTTTCATGGCCATTGGAGCGAGGGGGACGGCAACTATCCCAACGACTTCTACGACAGCCTGGAGATCGCGGGCAACGTCGACTTTGGGATTACCGACGCGGTACAGCTCGGAGTGAGGGGACGCGTCAACGACTCCAGTACGGGAGTGCCATTCGATGGAGCCCGCGCCTCGTTAGAACGACGAATCGACTGGCGGGAGAGCCAGGTCGCGCTCCCCTTGCAGGCAAACCTCGAGAGCTGGGACATCGAGGGCTACGTCGAACGAACCGACTACGACAATCACTTCGGCGACCCCCAGGACCCGTTCGGCTTCACTGAGGGTCGGACCGAGTCCATCGCCCACCGGGGACGCTTGAACACGACCTATCGCCCTGGGAGCGGTCTGTGGATCGGAGGTGGGGTCGAGGTGGAGAACCTCGAAGTGACGGATCGGTCCAGCTTCGGCGCCAATCTCGACGGAGTCGACCAGGAAACCCTCGCCCTTTTCTCACAGGTCCACTTCTCTCTCGGCTCCCTGAGCGCCGACCTCGGAGTCCGCTACGACGACAACGACGTCTTCGGCTCCGCGACGAGTCCTCGGTTGGGACTAGTCTTCGCCGCCACCGATTCGATTCGATTTCGTGGCTCCTACGGCGAAGGCTTCCGAGCTCCCTCTCTGGGAGAGCTCTTCTTCCCCTTTTCCGGGAATGCCGATCTGCAACCCGAACGCAGCGAGGGCTATGAACTCGGTATCGCTTGGCAGCACTCTGCTTGGAGTCTCGACCTGGTGACCTTCGAGACCCGGTACTCGAACTTGATCGACTACGACTTCGCCACCGGACGCAACCTCAACGTCGGCCGAGCCCAGACCCGAGGCAGCGAGTTCGAGGCTCGCTACCGAACCGATCGCTGGGATGCTCGTGCGCAGTGGACTCACCTCGATGCGGTGAGCCTCGATTCGGGGGAGGCTCTCAAGCGTCGTCCCGACGACAGCGGCAGCGTTGGCATCACCTTCCGGCCGGGGCGATGGTCCCTCAACTTGACGAGCCGCTACAACGGCGACCGCTCCGACGTCGATCCCGTGACCTTTGCCACGGCGACCAATTCGTCGTACGTCCGGCATGACCTGGCCGGACGCTGGCAGGCCAGCCCACGCTGGGCTCCGTACCTGCGAATCCTCAACGCGACCGACGAGGAATACGCCGAGGCGCTGGGCTTCCCCGCACCGGGCCGCACCCTCACCGGAGGAGTGCAACTATCCTTCTAGTGGGCGAAGCCAGGACAGATCCTAGAGCGGGGCGGGTCGCGATGGCGCCCCCCCTCGCCCTGCTCTGTCTCGGACTGGTTCTTAGCGGAGTCGTCGGCGGACAAGCGCGGGCGTGGGCGACTGGAACCGCGATTCCCGGACCCCAACCACAGGTGGCAGCCTCCGAAGCACCGACCTCTGTCACCTCTCCGAGGCGGATCGTTGCCCTCGCCCCGAACGTCGTCGAGCTGCTCTTCGCCTTGGGCCTCGGTGACCGGGTGGTTGGGGTCGGCGACTACTGCCACTGGCCTCCCGAGGTGGCAACCCTTCCTCATCTTGGAGGATTGGGTACAGCCCAGTTGGAGTCGATTGTCGCACTCGAGCCCGACCTGGTGGTCGCTCTGAGGAGCGAGGGTTCTCTGGCCTTGGACATGCGCCGACTCGGCGTGGCCGTTCTCAGCCTCGGGATCGAGACCCTCGGGGACATCGAGGCCGCGGCGTTGGCGATTGGGGACGCAACTCAGTCGGCAGCACGGGCCGAGGCCTTCTCGACCGAGTTCAGTCGCCACATGGTTCAGCGTCGCCCCGACCATTCCCCGTCGGTCGCTGTCGTGTTCGGTCGCCAGCCTGGGGATTTGGGCCGGCTGATGACCGCGGGACCCTCCACCTACATCGACGAGATCCTCTCACTCCTGGGCTCCACCAACGCCTTTGGAGATGTCATCGGTCGCTATCCACAGATCAGCGTCGAGGACATCCTGCGACGTGACCCCGATGTCATTCTCGAGATCCAATGGGAGGAAGCATCGACCGCGCTGGATGTCGCTCTGCGCCAGGACTGGCACGCGTTTCCGAGTTTGAAAGCCGTCCGTGAGCAGAGGATCGGGGTTGTTGCGGGCGGGTACACCGTGATTCCCGGCCCCCGTCTCACCCAACTCTACGATGCGATCGCCGCAGCCCTCGAGGGCGGCAAGACGGAAGCGCCACCGTGATCGAGAGCGTTCCTCTCCTCTCGGCCGAGAGTATCGGTTGGTCCCCTGATGCGAGCCCCGTTCTAGGCCCGCTCGATTTTCGACTCGACCGCGGGGATTTGGTGGTCGTGGTGGGTCACAACGGCGCCGGCAAGACTAGCCTACTGCGGCTTCTCGCTGGAATCATCCGGCCCACGCGGGGCGAGTTGAACTGGCAGTCGAAGCCCTACACAGAGCGTTCGAGGCGCGACCTCGCGCGAGACATCGCCTATCTGCCTCAGCTCTCGCCCCTCTCCACCCCGTTAACCGTGCGAGAGTTCGTCCACCTGGGTCGCTACCCTCACCAGAGTCGATGGTCCGTCGGGCCGACGCGGGAGGATTTCATCCTCGTCGAGGCCACCCTCCAACGTCTCGCCCTGGACGATATTTCCGAGCGTCCCCTCGGCCAGCTTTCCGGTGGAGAGCGGCAGCGGGCCGCCCTTGCCGGGGCGCTGGCCCAAGGTGGTTCAGTGTGGCTACTGGACGAACCGACCACTCACCTCGACCCTCAACATCGACTCGAAATCCTGCGACTCCTCGAGGAACTGCACCAGGAAGGGGTCACCATGGTGGTGACGACCCACGATCTCAACCTCGCCGCCCGTCTCGCGACTCGCGTCGTAGCCCTCTCGGACGGGGAGATCAGAGCCGAGGGCCGGCCAGAGGAGGTGCTCCAGCCGGACACCCTCGAGCACCTTTTCCATGTGTCGTTTGAGGTCGAACAGACACCGTCGGGACTCCGGATCTGGATGCCCTTCTAACCATGTCTAGCCCAAGTCCGTCTAGCCCAAGCCCGCCAGGGAGGCGCTCGTCGGCGAGTCTCCTCCTGCTCGCCGGCTTCTGGCTGCTGACCGTTCTGGTAGCGCCCCTCGTCGGTCCTCAGCCCCTCGATTTCGCTGGAGCCCTGACCGGCGTCGATCCGCTTGCTTCGACGATCCTATGGCAGCTGCGGGTCCCCCGCGTGCTCCTCGCTCTCATCGTCGGCGCCATCCTTGCGCTCTCCGGCCTCTGTTTTCAGACCCTGTTTCGTAATTCGCTGGCGGAACCCTACACGCTAGGCGTGGCGAGTGGCGCGGCCCTCGGGGTAGCCCTTGTCTTCGTCCTCGGGGTCGGCCTGGCTCCCGGTCTCCCCTGGCTGGGTGCGGCGGGTTTCGGAGGCGCACTGGTAGCCACCGGCTTGGTCCTTGCTCTGGCCAAGGGTCGCCGCGATGGACCCAATACACTGCTGCTGGCTGGAGTGGCCGTCGCGCTCACCACCCAGGCTCTGATCGTCACTCTTCAGTACTTCTCGGACGCCACTCAGACGCTTCGCATAGTGCGTTGGATGATGGGCGGCCTCGGAATCGTGGGCTTCGCCGAAGTTCTCTGGTTGCTACCCTGGCTGCTGATCCTCGTCGCGATCGCGGTCGCTCACCGCTCCGAACTGGACCTCTTGTTGGCGGGAGAAGAGATTGCCGCGGCTCGAGGAGCGGACCTCCCGCGCCTCAGACTGTGGATCCTCGGCGGCGCTTCTCTTGCGGTGGGCGCGATGGTGGCGGTGGCCGGTCCTATCGGCTTCGTCGGCCTCGTGGCGCCCCACGTGGCCAGGCGCTGGGTTGGATCCGGTCATCGTCGACTGATTCCGGCTACTCTGCTTTTCGGTAGCGCCTTCCTTACGCTTTGCGATGTCGCTGCCCGAACCCTACTCGCTCCCACCCAGATTCCAGTGGGCGTCGTGACCGCTCTCCTCGGTGGCCCGTTCTTCCTCTGGATTCTCAAACGCTCCGGGTGACTTCCTTCTTCCGAAGGGGGGTAGAATCCGTCCGATGTTGCTCTATCGACTTGGCTCCGAGAGTCGCTATGCCATTCGTCAGAGAGACGAGTGGCGATGGCTCGAGTCTGATCCCTGGCACGACGCAGTGGAGAGCTGGCGTCTAGGGTCCGAGGTTGCCGAGCCGGAGCGGCGGCCCCTTGCTCCAGTTCGGCCATCGAAGATCATCGGCATCGGTCGCAACTATGTGGAGCATGCGGCAGAGTTGGGGAACGCCATGCCCACCGAGCCGCTGATCTTTCTCAAGGCTCCCTCCTCCATCATCGGGCCCGGCGAAGCGATCGTCCTGCCGCCCGAGAGCGAGCGCGTGGAACTGGAGGGCGAGATCGGATTGGTGATTGGACGACGGCTCCGCCGTGGATCGCGAGCGGAGAGCGAGGCCGCCATTCTCGGAGTTACCGCGGCGAACGACGTCACGGCCCGCGACCTTCAACGTAGCGACAAGACCTTCGCCCGGGGCAAGTCGTTCGACACCTTCTGTCCACTCGGCCCCGCCATCCTCGTCCGCCCGGATCTCGGTGAACTTCGGGTGGAAACTCGCTTGGACCAGAAGCGGGTCCAGGAGGGGCACGTGGACGAAATGGCTTGGGATCCGGTCACTTTGGTCGAGTACGTCTCGCGCCACATGACCCTGGAACCGGGGGACCTGCTGCTCACCGGTACTCCAGCCGGGGTGACTCCGCTCCATGCTGGGCAAACCGTCGAGGTCGAAGTGTCCGGCCTCGACGTCCTGAGGAATCAGGTGGTGTCTTGGTCCGCCTGAAGAATCGAAGGCTGTGGGTGATCACCGCCTTAGCCGCCATCGCCGGCACCCTCTACGCGAGCCTGGTTCGAGGCTACCCGATCCTCTTGAGCCTACCGCTCGGCACCGCGATTGGAGCGCTCGCCTATTCGATCCAACGCACTCCCGAACGGCTGCGCGATGCGCGGCCTCGACGACCTCCCGGGGACGACACTTGAGCTGGTATCCTTCGGCCGTGATTCGACTCGCAGCATCGTTTGCCCTCCTCGGACTCTGGCTCCTCCTTCTCTTCATCGGCTGGACCCTGGGAGGTGCGATCCACCTCCTCCTGGCCGGCGCCTTGGTCCTCTTTCCCTGGCGTGAAGGCCGGGGGACACACGGGGAGACCGGCGAATGAACGCTGGTATCGCCGTGGCCGGGGGAGGAGCCCTCGGCGCTTGGTTGCGCTTCCTGGTCACGGGCTGGGTCCACCGGCTCCCTTGGCCGGAAGCCTTCGCGGATCGATTCCCGGTCGGCACCTTCGTCGTCAACTTGACCGGCTGTCTGATCGTCGGTCTCCTCGCTGGGCTGTTCTACGATCGGCTAGCCAGTACCTCGACCCTCAGGGCCTTCCTAATGATGGGCGTTCTTGGCGGTTACACCACCTTCTCATCGTTCGCGCTCGAGAGTGTTCGATTGCTCCAAGCCGGCGACTGGAGCCTAGCCACCCTCAACGTGGTCGGGAGTCCAGCCCTCGGACTTCTCGGCGCCTGGGTGGGGCTTCAACTCGCCCAGGGTGCCGCCTGACGGTGCGGCAGCCGTTCGGTTCGGACTCAATCTAGGAAACCCATTCGCATGATGGACCCACGCCGCTTCCCTACCGTGAAAGGCCCTTTCCCTGCCCAGAGACTGTGGCTCCCCTGCATTGTTCTGGCTACGGTGGCCTTGTCTACCGCTTCCTGTCGCCCCGAGCGCAGCCCGGAACCCGAGGAGCTTCTGACCGAGGAGGTCTCCTTGCCACCGGACGCTCTGGTGGATCCCGCCCTCGACATCAAGGAGAAGCGGCGGAGCCAGGAGTCCCTCGCCGGTCAACTACCCAGCAACTTTCCCAAAGATCTGCCAACCTTCCCCGGAGCCACGGTGGTGGACTTCAGCGAGAGCGGCGCACCGTGGATCGAGATGCTCGCGCCGGCTTCCGGCCGGGAGGTTGCCAAGCGATACGAGAGCCTTCTGGGCGCCGCGGGCTGGACAGCGTCAGGAACTGGACCGGCCGGAACTGGCTTGGCCGCCGATGGCCAGGCTCACACCTACACCTCGGGTGGGCGCTCCGTGAGCCTCAGGCTGGACACGCAAGGGCCCAGCTGCAAAATACGGATCAGCTACTGACCGACTCGCTACGGACGGGCGCGTTGGGCCCGACCGCTAGCAAGGGCAACTAGCCTTGGCTACTGCGACCGGCAACCTGGAGGCGAACCGCCGCGGCCTCGAGCTTGGACCGAGCTGCCTTGACCTCGTCGAGGCCTCCCACGCTGAGCTCGGCCAGAGCCTCCTTGGACTCCGATTGGGCCGCAGGCACGTCGATCTGACTGGGCGTGTGAGCCGACTCGGCAAGGACCGTCACCATGTCGTCGGCGATCTCGGCGAATCCACCAGAAACCGCAAAGGACTCGGTCTTCTTGCCGTCCCGATAGCGGAGTTCGCCCACGTTGAGAATCGAGAGCAGAGGCATGTGCCCCGGCAACACCCCGAACTCACCGAGGCGTCCCGGCAGCGTGACCTCGTCACATGCCAGGTCCAGAACCTTGCGCTCATGCGTAGCGAGGACAAGGTGGAGTCGGCCCTTTGGGCCCGACTCCTGACTCACGCGCCCTCCAGGATCTTCTTCCCGTGGTCGATGACCTCGCCGATATCGCCCTTGTAGAGGAACGCCTGCTCGGGATACTCATCCAGTTCACCCGAGGCGATCTTCTGGAAACCCTCGATGCTGTCCGCAACCTTGACGTAGCGACCGGGGATGCCGGTGAACTGCTCCGCGACGTGGAACGGCTGCGACAGGAAGCGCTCCATCTTTCGGGCTCGCGACACGGCCAACTTGTCGTCCTCGGAGAGTTCGTCGATTCCGAGAATGGCGATGATGTCCTGCAGATCCCGGTAGCGCTGCAAGATCGTCTGTACGGTCCGCGCGGTGTTGTAGTGCTCGTCACCGAGCAAGCGAGGGTCGAGGATCTTGGACGTCGAGGCCAGCGGATCGACGGCGGGATAGATACCGAGCTCGGAGATGCGACGCGACAGCACGCTGGTCGCGTCGAGGTGGGCAAAGGCGGTCGCCGGAGCCGGATCGGTCAGATCGTCGGCGGGCACGTAGATCGCCTGCACCGAGGTGATCGAGCCCTTCTTGGTCGAGGTGATGCGCTCCTGAAGCTCACCCATCTCGGTGGCCAGGTTGGGCTGGTAGCCCACCGCCGAGGGCATACGACCGAGCAACGCGGAGACCTCGGATCCCGCTTGGGTGAAGCGGAAGACATTGTCGACGAAGAGGAGCACGTCCTGCCCCTCGGTGTCGCGGAAGTATTCAGCGACGGTGAGGCCAGTGAGACCGACCCGAAGCCGGGCGCCCGGAGGCTCGGTCATCTGTCCGTAGATCAGGGCGGCCTTGCTGTTCTTCAGAGCACCCTTGTCGACCTTGGTGAGATCGAACTCTCCGGTCTTGGCCATATGCTCGTGGAACGCTTCACCGAAATCGATGACCTTCGACTCGACGAACTCCCGGAGGAGATCGTTACCCTCACGGGTGCGCTCTCCTACTCCGGCGAAGACTGAAAATCCACCGTGCTGTAGGGCAACGTTGTTGACGAGTTCCATGATGAGAACCGTCTTACCAACCCCGGCACCACCGAACAGTCCGGTCTTGCCACCCTTGGTGTAGGGCTCGAGGAGATCGATGACCTTGATACCGGTTTCGAACATCTCGGTCTCGGTCGACTGCTCGTCGAAGGCCGGCGCTTGGCGATGAATCGCCCAGCGCTCGTCGGAGGCCACCGGACCCAGCTCGTCAACGGGATCACCGATGACGTTGAGGATGCGACCGAGGGTGGACCTTCCTACCGGAACGGAGATCGGCTGTCCGAGATCGAGAGCCTCCATACCGCGAACCACGCCGTCGGTCGGCGACATCGCAACACAGCGCACCCGGTTCTCACCTAGATGCTGGGCAACCTCGGAGACGATGGAAATCGGAATCCCAGTGGCCGCCCCATCGTCCTCGAGCTTGATGGCATTGAGGATCGCGGGAAGCTTTCCTTCGGGGAATTCGATATCCATGACGGGTCCGATGATCTGGACCACGTGTCCGATCGCCCCGACGGTGGAGGTTGCTTGGGTAGTTGTATTCTCAGACATGTTGGATCCTCGTCCCTCAGCCAGCGAGCGCGTTGGCTCCGGAGACGACCTCGATGAGTTCGGTCGTAATCGCCGCCTGGCGTGCGCGGTTGTATTGCAGAGTCAGCTTTTCGATCATTTCACTGGCGTTCTTGGTCGCCGCGTCCATGGCGCCCATCCGCGCCGCGTGCTCGGCAGCCTGCGACTCCAGCAGGATGCGATAGATCTGGAAGGTTACGTATCGGGGAAGTAGCTCGCCGAGCACCACGCTCGGAGCGGGCTCGAACTGGTAGGCGCGGGCACCACCATCGTCGATCTCCTGGGTCGGCTGAATGGGGAGCAGCTGCTCCTCGGTCAGCTCCTGGGTCAGCATGCTCTTGAACTGGTTGTAGACAACCTTGACCGCCCGGTACTCGCGCCGTGAAAAGGCCTCGACGATATCTTTGGCGATCGCCTTGGCGTCCTCGTACTTCACCCCACTGAACAGCGAAGAGTAGGAAGCCCGGGTCGGCAATTCTCGTCGCCGGAAAAAGTCCGCCCCCTTCTTTCCTAGAAGCAGCAGATCTGTTCCTTCGGATTCGCCCAGACGTTCAGAAGAGCGGCGCAGAACATTGGCGTTGAACGACCCCGCGAGTCCCTTGTCGCCGCTGACCACGATGAGGAGATCGCGCCCCTCCTCACGGACCTCGAGCAGGGGATGCTGAATGTCCTCGCCACGCGAAGCGACGTTACCGATCACCCGCCGGATCTCCAGAGCGTAGGGGCGTGTCGACAGGATCTGATCCTGAGCTCGACGCAGCTTCGCCGCCGCGACCATTTTCATGGCCTTGGTGATCTGTTGGGTGTTCTTGACGGAGCGTATGCGCCGTCGAATATCGATGAGATTAGGCATAACGAGTTATCTAGGTCTCGGAGGGACTACTTGGCCGCCGCACCCTCGTTCTCGGATAGGTAAACCTCGAGAGCCTCGCCGATGCCAGCGACCAGCGCCTCGTCCAACTCGCTGCTGATCTGCTTCTTCTCGCGGATCTCGGTCAGGAGATCGATCTTCTCGTCGAGGAAGTAGCGATGCAGGGTGACCTCGAAGGGCTGCACGTGCTCGACCTTGAGCTTGTCGAGGATGCCCCGGGTTCCGGCCAGGATGGAGACGATCTGCTGCTCGACCGGCAGTGGCGAGAACTGTCCCTGCTTCAACACCTCGACGAGACGGGCGCCGCGTGAGAGCTGGGATTGGGTTGCCTTGTCGAGATCGGATCCGAACTGAGCGAAGGCCTGGAGCTCACGGTACTGAGCGAGATCGAGACGCAGGGTACCCGCGTTCTTCTTCATCGCCTTGATCTGAGCGTTGCCGCCGACTCGGGACACCGAGATGCCGACGTTGATCGCTGGCCGAGTTCCCGCGTTAAAGAGATCGCTTTCGAGGTAGATCTGTCCGTCGGTGATCGAAATCACGTTGGTCGGGATGTAGGCGGAGACATCTCCAGCTTGAGTCTCGATGATCGGCAACGCGGTCAAGGAGCCACCCCCGCGGGCCGCCGACAGTCGCGCCGCGCGTTCCAAGAGACGGGAATGCAGGTAGAAGACGTCACCGGGATAGGCCTCGCGCCCCGGGGGTCGGCGCAACAGAAGGGAGACCTCACGGTATGAGGCCGCCTGCTTGGAGAGATCGTCGTAGATCACCAGAGCGTGCCGCCCGTTGTAGAGGAAGTACTCACCCATCGCGCAGCCGCCGTAGGGCGCTAGGTACTGCAAGGGAGCGGGTTCCGAGGCCGAAGCAGAGACGACGATGGTGAAGTCCATGGCGCCGTTCTCTTCCAAACTCTTGACCACCTGGGCCACCGTCGAACGCTTCTGTCCGATGGCAACGTAGATGCAGATGACCCCCGTCTCCTTCTGGTTGATGATCGCGTCGATCGCCACCGCGGTCTTGCCGGTCTGGCGGTCGCCGATGATGAGCTCGCGCTGGCCTCTACCCACCGGGATCATGGCGTCGATCGCCTTGATACCGGTCTGCATCGGCTGGGTCACCGGCTGGCGGTCGATCACGCCGGGCGCGGTCCGCTCGATGGGATAGAACTCGGTAGCTTCGATCGGTCCCTTGCCATCGAGGGGGCGCCCTAGGGGGTCGACCACACGTCCGATGAGGCCATCGCCCACGGGAACCGACATCACGCGGCCGGTGCGGCGGACCTGGTCACCCTCGGCGACCTTGCGGCTCTCGCCCATCAGTACGGCGCCGATCTCGTCTTCTTCTAGGTTCAGGGCCAGTCCCGTAACGCCGTTGGGGAACTCCAACATCTCGTTGGCCATGACCTTCTCGAGACCGTGGATACGGGCGACACCATCACCGACAGACAGGACAGTGCCAACCTCTGCGAGATCGACATCGGCCTCGTAGCCGGCAAGCTCCCGCTCCAGGATCGCGGTGATCTCTTCCGCTTTGATCTTCATGCTGCGTATTTCTCCTAAACGCGGGCGAGGTCGGCGGTGAGCCGATCCAACTGCCCTTTGACGCTAGCGTCGTAGTAGTTGCTTCCAATGCGGACGACGAAGCCGGCGAGCAGAGAGGGGTCGACCTGCAGGTCGAGCTCCACGTCCTTGCCCAGCTTGGCTCCTAGTACCTTGGCCAAGCGGTTTCCAGCTTCTGTCGACAAGGGCTCGGCGCTCTTGACCTTGGCGATCACGATGCCACGTTCGCGGTTCAAGAGTTCGGTAACACCTTCGATGATCTCACCCAGGCGGTCTAAGCGATGGCGGGTGAGGAGGGCATGCAGGAAGCGGCTGGTGAGCGGATCGAAGCCGGCGGTCTTGGCTACCGAGGCCAGCACGCGCTCTTTGACTTCCAGAGGAACCGCCGGATTGACGGCCATCTTTGCCAAGCGAGGCACCGCTTTGGTCATGCGCTGGAACTCGTCCAATTCGTCACGCACTCGAGTGGCCACGTCGACCGAACCAGCCGCACCCCGCAGGGCCTGCGAATAGGGACGAGCTAGACGACTCAAGAGTTTCTCTCCTCGGCCAGACGGGTGGGCTTCTTGGCCTCGAGACGCGACAGGTTGACATCAAAGAGGCGTCCGCGATCGGCTTCCGTCATGCCCGTTGCCACCCGCTGCTGGGCGAGTCGCCCGGCGAGGGCGACGGCGTGCTGTGACAGCTCTTCACGAGCCTGCTGTAGACGGTGCCGTACTTCCTCTTCGGCCTGGACTTCGAAGCGGGCGCGCTCGCGTTCGGCCTCGGCGAGGATCTCCTGACGCTCGCGCTCGCCCTCGCGGTCCGCCCGAATCCGCAGTTCCTCGACCTCCTTCTGAAGCTCGGCGATCTGCCCCGAAAGCTTGGTCGCCATGTCGCGGGCTTCGCGCTGCTGTCGCTTGGCCTCGGCCAACGAATCGCGAACCTCCCGCCCCTTGCCGTCGAGATAGTCTCGAAGCAGAGGTCCCAAGAAGTAGGCCAACGCGCCAAAGAAGATCACGAGATTGATACTGAGGAGAATCCACCGCGGAACTCCCATCCACTTGTCGCTACCCGCCGCGCCTTCAGAGGCGGCGAGCGGGGTCACGACGAAGAGCATCGCAGCCAAAGGAACCGTCCAGCGGGATCGATTCATACGGCACGCCCCAGCACTCGGGAAGCGATCTCATTCGCCAGGTGATCCACCTGGGCTTCGAGCTTCGCGCGTTCGACTTCGACCTGATCTGCCAACTCGTCTCGCACCGACTGAATCTTCTCGTCGGCGACCCGCTTCGCCTCCTCGAGGCTCTTGCGACGACTCACCTGGGCATCCCGACGCAAGACGTCGCGATGGTCAGTGGCTTCTCGACGAGCAGCGGTCAGCTTGGCGCGCTCCGCCTCCATCTTCGACTCGGCGTCCGCCACCGCGGAATCATAGGTTTGCTGAGCGTCGGCAATACGCGACTCACGGGCCTTGAGGACCCGTAGGAGCGGCCTAAAGAGGAAGATCCGGAGAATCGTATAGACGACTCCGAAGATCCCCATCATTACCAGCAAGCTGGCATCGAATTCCACGTTCTGGTTCCGGTTCGTTTTTGATGGTTTCAGGACCCCTGGACCTGGCGGCCACAGGCGATGTAAGCGAGCCGGACCTTACCATGCACCCCTAGGCCGGTCAACCCAAGGAGCGCCTCGGTCGGGCTCGCTCAGCCGTCCCTAAAGAGGACGATCGCGATGCCCAGATTCCCGATGAAGGTCGCCGCCGCAAAGACCCAGAGAGGGTCGACTAGCATGGGCCACAGCGCTAGAGCGCCCGCGACTTGATAGCCGATCGCGTAGGCGCGGAAAGGGGGAAAGGCCAGGCCGCCCAAGGCGAAGAAGGAGTGACCGAGCAATAGCAGCCAAACTCCCGGCAACAACATCGGAAATCCCTGAAAGACGATGGCCGCCGACACCATGACGGCGACCAGGGACAGGTTGCCCTGCGCCCTCATGACCCAACTCCCCAGGGCGGATCCACCGAAGCGCCGACGTCCCCGGGAGATGCCGAGCCCCTCGACCAACCCTCCTAGGAGAACGACGCAGAACCACAGTGCCAGTACCCCGAAATGACCTCGCCAACGTTCGACGGGACGGGTAAGCAGTGCCCCCATCGGTAGCAGTACGCTCCAAGCAAGCCACGACCAGGGAAAGGCGAGGTAGGGCTCAGCCGCAGCCGCAAAGTGATCCTGGACGATCTGCAGGTCGAGACCGGACGGGCCCTCTCGCACCGGATCGTACTCATTGCTCGGAGTTTTCCCCTTAGCCCGCATCGCGACCTCCTAGTGGACTGTAACCCTCGAACGGTTAGTGGTTGGGCGTGTCATCAGGTGCTAAATCAAGGCGCCCCGACACAGGCAAGGCCCCGACGCAGGCA
>JAIOJS010000308.1 GCA_019911795.1 Thermoanaerobaculia bacterium
CAAGAGAAGGCTCGAGCCCTCGTCCGAGAGATCGAGAGGGAAACCCGAGAGCGCTTGGCCAAAGAAGGCAAGAGCCCCCTAGGAGCCCGGCGGATCATGAACCAGCATCCCCACAGCGAACCCCGCAACACCAAACGTTCCCCAGCTCCGCTCGTCCACGCCGCCTCAGCGGAGGAGTGGATCACCTACAAGCGGACCTGGCTCTACTTTGTGGACTGCTACCGCGAAGCGGCCAATCGCCTGAGAAGTGGCGATCTCAGCGTGCTCTTTCCCGAGGGCTCCGTACCGCCGCGGCTGCCATCCACGCGGACGCTGGGGTTGGCGAGAGCCGCACCGGCCTAGAAGTCGCTGGTCGACGGGTTGGTCCAGGCAGTCTGAGGGCGCCTTTGGCGGAGCTGTGTCCGCTGGCGGTGATTTACGCGGAATTCGGGATCGATGCACGTCGGTAGCCCGAGTCTGGACTCATTTGGAGTCGTTGGCCGTTGCAGTTTTCTCCCGCGGGGCGCGGGAGAGTGTCTCGGCGACCGCACTGAGTTGTTGTCTCTCCAGGTGGGTGAGACCTCTTCCCGAGGTGAGGTCGGTTACACGGATGGAAGGAGAAGTTCTGGTCAGCACCCTCACAGCGAACTCGTCAACGGCCGCCTATCCGCGCACTCGCCCTTCGGCGACGATCGTGCAGGACTCCAGATCGAAGCAAAGATATCGCCCTCGATCATCCGAAAGTACAAGGCTCCGCTCGGAGAGGCGAATGGATGCATTATCCGACCCTTCGAGCTCTATTCGGCTGCGCGCTCTCGCGGATCTACGCCATACGACGTCGACACCGAGATATCTCCGCCCTCCAGAGGTGGATGGCCCAACACCGACAATACACACGCGGTTCGCGGCACACGCCTGCCAGCTGGCGGACTTCGCAATCGACTCCACCAATTCATCTGCAGAGCAAAGCGATAGCTCTCGGATGTCATCGGAGCCCGCCGAGAATCCAAGGTACTCCCCGGTAGGGGTCAACGCCAGGTGTTCTTGACCCGCCCGGGCCGGCATGGTACTCCGCCTTCGGCAGACGATTCCCGGGAGCTCGTATCGCCAGATCTGAGGCGGTTGGCCAGCATTCGTGATTAGCACTGCCAGGCTCTTCCTTCCCCTCGCCAAACGAGTCACCTCGCCCGGGAGGTTCCCGACCCGCCAAAGAACCTCGGGCTCTGAGCGCCTCGAGTCATGACGAGAGGTTGCCGAAGGAGCTCCGAGAACGACGAGGCCTCCTTGCCTTCCAACCCACCAACACTGGCCGTCATACGTCGATGCAAAGCTCTGAAGATCGAGATCGCACCACGCTCGTGCCTTACGCGTGACGAGATCGAAGGCGCCGATCTGCCAGAACACGTCGCGTTGGATCAGGCCAAGAGCAGTATCACCATCGGTATTCTCGACGAGATGGGTGGCCGGGTGGCGAAAGTGAGCCAGGGTCGCCCCGCGCCGCGAGACCAAACGCACTCCGGCCTCTCCCAGCGCAAGAAGGAAACGCCCGCCATCGAGCGCAACTGAGTCGAAGATCGGGAAGTCTCCGGAGGCTTCGACCGGCACTCGATATCGGAACGGCTCGTGCGATTGAGGAGACTGGCTTCCCTCCAGGTGCCTGGCGTCATAAGCCAGGAGAACGTCCTCGGTATTGTCCACCAGACGCGTTACGAGGGAATGGTCCCGATTCAGCAGCTCATCTGCGAGCACACTGCGCACGGCGAGGCGTTCAAGCTCTAGCCACCGATCGCGGGTCTCGTCGGGCGGTTTCTCTTTCTGGAGATTGAGTGCCAAGCTCCTCCTTGTAGCCGCCGTCGACGACGAGCGATCACGTAGGAGTTCGCTCAGAATGAAATGAAACTCGGGCGCTCGGTCGGGAACAAGTCGAAGACCCAGCAGTGCCAATCGGGTCGCCTGATGACTTCCTTCAAGAGTAGCTTCCAGGCCCAGATCGAGGAACGAACGCGCCAGCCGGCGCGCTGATTCGACGGGCCACAGAACCTCGACTGCTCGCGCGTACTCACCGGCGCCGGCAAGCACATCACCCCACGTAACTCGCAGGAGCGAACCGAGAGTTGGGGACTCGGGCTCCAGCATGGCGATGGCTTCGCCGAACACGCCCCTGAGCCGAGCTATCTGTACCGCTCGCTCCTTTCGGCCGGAGAGCAGCAGAAGCCTGACAACTAAGCCCGGTTTGAGCTGTCGAGCTTCGGCGAGTGTCGCGGCAAGCTCGTAGCGCTGATGACGCTCCAAGAGGGCCACGGCGTCGTTTGCATTGGACAGAAGATCGGCGTAGACGAATGCCGCCTCTTCGATCTTCCCTTCTCGCTCCAGACGTTCGGCTGCCTGCCGATATCGAGCCTTGAAGTACTCGAAGAAGTTGCCTTCCAGCAGAAAGCCGGGCCCTGATGTCGGGATACCCGACAGCGACAAGCGGATCTGATCTCTGACTTTGGGAAGGCCCCAGGAGGGTTCGAGAGACCCTCCTGGTTTTCCCAGCGGCACGGCATGTCGAAGGGCTTGATCGAGCTCACCGCGATCGAAGTACGAAGCAAGGCGCGAGAAGTGTCTTGCCTGGTGCCGACCCAGAACCGCTGACAGGCGCGATCGGATCAGCATTTGCGTAGTCCAGCGCTGCCATCGGGACTGTCTGCGTTCCCCTTGGGATCGGGGAGGGGAGCCACCGGCCCCAGTGGCGAACAGTGAACGAACTGCCGCTGTGCCAGCAACGAGGGCGGCCCCCGGGCCATTGATCGCCATCGCGACCAGGGATCTGATGCCTGTCGCCGCCTTGGAGTGCTTTGTACCCGACCCCTCGAACCTTGACTGCATGCCAGCAAGCACCCGATTCGCTTCGGGGGACCGCGAAACGAAATCACGATCGATATGCTGGCCCAGTTCGGGGGATGGCAGCCGCGGTGCCGTGGCCTGCAGATTCGTTCGCCGTGCCGCAGGCGGAATAGGCTCGATGAGGACGAGTGCCCTGGCATCGACCCACCGAGCCGGGTTCAGCCTCTTCGCTTGCCCGAGATCGAATGCGAAGACGCGCCCCCCGCGTGCTATCAGAAGGCTGCCGGGGACGGGCTCGAGTCGACCGACTTCCCGGTCGGAAAGCGGTGCCGCGCACAACAGGCGGTCGTGACGCTCTACTACCGCAGTGGCGGGCCAAGCCACCAAGCGTTGCATGGTAGGGCGGCCAAGGTGAAGAAACCAGCAGAGCAACCTCTCTCCATCTTCGTCCTTCCACTCGACTTCGAGGACCCTTGAACCAGGCTGCCAGTGCGCGAGGATGCGCTCTTGAGCTACCTCCTCACGATGGGTGGTGAGGTCAAAGAGTAGTCCTGCGGCAAGGACCGTCCCCCGGTGCACGGGGTGTCCAATTTTCGTCGAACACTCCATGATTACATAGTCGATTTCTCGTGGTCGGCGACCAGCGATACCGTGTTTCCTGGGTACTTCACGCTGATTCCGAGGAGTTGACTCTCTGTGCGGGCGATCACGCGTGATGTCTGAACGCTGGTTGCCACCTCTATGATCGGCTCACGAGCGCGCACCAGGGTGTCGACTCGGTCGCGGCGACCACGAAACAAGAGACGGCTCCTCTCGGCATCGAGAGTGAGCAAGCCGATACCGGCCGACGGAGAAGCGGTGATACCGACGACCCTTTCCTCAGACTCGGGCCTCAGGGTGAACCGCGAAGTTGTGCTGACGTGGATTGACCAGCCCTCGCTGTGGTGCACCGCAAGGGCCCCTGCAGGATATCCTGACTGACCGGGGAATCCTGCCGCCAGCTCCTCGTTCTTACCAGCTGGAATTCGGAAGAGAGTCCGCCCCGCCCCGCGTCCGCTGAAGAAAATCACGCTCTGCTCGCCCTCATGGGCACGGGTAATGGCGACGACCCCGTTGCCTCGGGCCCAGTAAGCGGTTGCAACGGAGTCCTGAACGAGGGTCGCCCGTCCGTGGAAGATTCGTATCAAGCTCTCTCCGAGGAGTACCCAGAGATCCCGCACCGAGCCCAGAAGAAACAGGGGCGCTGGCAACGATTCCTGGTTCTCGTTTGCGGCCCGAGCAGCGGCGATGATGGATCCTCTAACCTCGTCGATCTGGAAGTCGGTCTCAGCGTCATGGCGAGCCGAAGAGAGACTCGTTTTGAGTACGCCACGGTCCTCGTCCCAACGCAGGGCTACGCGAGTGCGCTGGTGGGTCAAGAGCCCTGCGGCTACGATCACCGAGTCGTTTTGATCTGGAAAGTAGCGGAGACGACCTTGGAAGGTATTGCGGCCCTGCTGTAGGGGTAGGACAGCAAGCCGATTCTGGCGGTCGCGTAGCAGCATGTGATTGCCGCCAGGGAGGATTCGCACCCCGGTCGTCGTGATGTTGATGCCGGTTCGAGGGTGCTCCTCCCGGAAAGGACGCCGTAGTACTCCAAGGGCGGCCGTAGCCGACGGCATGGGCAGCAAGACGCGTTGGGGCGAGGAGGATCCGCGATTGTCTGGAGGTACGATCTGAACCTCCAGAAGACGCTCAAGAGGCCGGCCGTGATGAAGAGCCGAGTCGCAGAAGGCCCGCGCCGAGTCGGACCAACGGCTGAGCTCCTGAATCAACAGTTGCCCGTGTGGCGGAAGGACGGCGTTAGCGGTCCTCCCAACCGCGGGTGCCGTTACCAACCATAGCTCTCCACCGCGAAGGGGGCCGAGAAGATCCCGCCACGCCGCGAGATCCCCGGAAGGGGAGGCGAGGCTCGCTACGCTGAACCACTCGCTTACGGCTTCTTTCTCGACTCCTCCCTGAAGTTGGCGCTCACTGTCCTGGAGGACGGCCCAACTGAAGATCGCTCGAGCAGCTTGGGCTCGACGTTCGAAGACCGCTAGAGCGGCGAGCTGAGCCAAACGCGGTGCCCCAAGCTGTTCTGGCCCAGCGTCGATCAAGACGACATGATGCAAGCCCTCTTTGGGCCGCCGCCGATGATACTCGAGGAACAGGTGCTCGTTCATCGCGGCTCGCCGCAAGAACTCCAGCGGCGAGAGAGACAGTAACGCCCACTCGCTCGCCAGCAGGCGCTCGTAGGAGCCGCCGTGAGTCAGGTTGCCGTAGCCATCGACATCGTCGTCGCCCTGAGGTCTTGAGCTCTGATGTAGCTGCCCGAGAGCAGCCTCGAGTGTCGCGGCCCATGGGCCTAGTACACGCTGCGCCGGTTCCGGAAGAGCTTCTAGGCTCCTCCTCCACACTGGGAGGAGTCCACTCTGATCGCTCTTTGCCCCCGCTTGGATTCGATCCGCTCGACCGCTCACTCGGCGGGCACCGGGTTGCGGGGTAGATAGGCTAGTGCTTGGGTGAACAGCTCCAGACCCTCTGGGTCGAGCCGACAAGCCAAGGAGAGAGAGCACACGAATACGCGCCCTGAAACCTCGGGGGGCTCGAGCCCGAGGGATGGCAGAAGAGCAACCGGCCCGCTGATGCCTAGCTGCAAACGAAGAGTCTCCTCGGCTATGTCTCCGGGTAGGGACAACGTCGCCCAGGTTGGAATCAAGAGAGCGGAAGACCCTAGCGGGTGGCCCAGGTAGGTGACGCCTGGAAACCAGGGGAGGCGGTCCTCCTCCCCGAGCACGAAGATGGATTGCGCACTGGCAATTCCCCTAAGCTCTCGAAGGTGCTCCCGAGGTCTACGCCCTAGGGCGGTCAACAGCCGCCCCGCATTGCTAGCGGGTGTTGCTAGCGCCGCTGGCCGGAGGGGCTCGGCCCCCTGCCGATGCTCAAACTCCAGCCGAGGGCTTGTCGACATGGCCGTTGGGGGAACCCGCCTCCCTGGACGCTGGGTTCTCCTCGAGGACGCTTGCGATCTCGGTCCTCAGATCCCGCAGCGCTGGAGGCCTTTGGTCAGGTGAGATGGTGGCATCGATTTCCCGACCGAGCCCTTCGATTCGAAGCTGCCACTCGAGTGACTGGGGCGATACGCGGAGCTCAGGACGCATGGCCAGGAGCTCCTGGCCTCGGACGACAAGATCCTCGGCTCGGGCGAGAGCTCCTAGAGAGGCCTCGATTGCCGCGTGAGTCGCCGCACCGTTGCGACTGTCAGCGAGCAGATCCTTCAACACATCCTGGGCCAGAGCTTGCTCAGCGCGAGTAGGCACGACGAAGAAGAGTGGCCACAGGTCCTCCCGAGTCGCGGTGGTGCGGCCGTCCAGTAGAGCTGCTGCCGCAATGAGCCTTTGACACTTGACTGCCCGGCGATCCGACAGCACGATACCGGCAGACCTAAGCTCTCTGAGAGCCATCGCGAGGTCCCTTCGTGCGGCCGTCAACTCGACGTTTGGCACTTGGCTGCCTAGCGTGAGGATTGCGCTCAAAGGTGCCACCTCGGCAGGTTTCTCCTCGGCTCGCCAACCCTGTTCTAGCAACTCCTCTAGCAGTGAATCCCCGATCGGATCCAGAAATAGTCGAAGGAGAAATCGGTCGGCGAAGGCATCAAGGGCCCGGTCGTCCGGAAGGGCGTTGGACGCCCCAACGGCGACGCGAAGCGGGCAGTTGACGACGGTGTGACCCCGCCGGTACACGCGTTCGTTGATCAGCGTCAAAAGGTTGTTCAGAATCGCAGTAGAACCGAGGAACACTTCGTCCAAAAAGGCGACTTCAGCCTCCGGCAACATCCCATCGGTTGCAGTCTCGACTCTCCCTTCCTGCAACTTTCGCAGATCGACGGGCCCAAAAATCTCACTGGGCTCGGTGAAGCGCCCCAGAAGGTACTCAAAGTAACGCCCCTCGAAAGCGGCTGCGAAGCGGCGAACGGCGGCGCTCTTGGCGGTCCCCGGAGGACCGATGATCAGAGCATGCTCCTTGGCCACGGCGCCGAGCGCAACGAGTTCGATGACGATGTCGCGCTCGACGAGGCCCTGCGATGCGGATCGCAACGCAGTGCGGACCTGTTCGCTGGCCGTTGAGAGTTCAGTCGGGTCTGGAGCGTTCATGATGAGAAGGACGAGAAACGGGGTTCGATGGTGGGCCACCGCTGAGGGATTCTCTCGAGGAGCCCGGGGCCGAAGAGCGAGTATAGGTCAGGGTTTGGCCGGTGGACATAGCCGATGTGGCATCGGCAGACTTCCTTGGTGCAGGGGGTGGGGGCCAGGCGGTCGGCAAACTCTTCGTCAAAGATGGAGCCGATACGCTGCTCGACGAAATGACATCGTCTGGCCATTCCACGGTGGTCAACTGTGAAGGTCGTGTGGCCTGCACGACAGGGTTTTCCAAGACTGGGGTACTCTTTCAGGTTGAGAGGAAAGTAGGGATCGACAGCCGTCAGCCTCTCTACTTCGCGCTCTTCGTAGTAGTCGGGCTGCCGCTTGTAGGCATTGACCCACAGGTACACGGAGTCCGGAAGCTCCGCGCGCAGGCGCTCGATCTCCCCGAAGTGCTCTCTGAGCCCCACCACCCCCACGCTGTAACTCACTCCCTCCTGATCGAGCCTTCGGCACTGATCTACAAACTGACTCCTGGCAACCTGCCCAACGTGATAGGTGGCCCACAGGCCGAGCTTTCGAATGTCAACGTTCCTCAACCAGTCGAATCCACAGCTGAGATTGGTCTGGATCGCAACGCGATGCAGGTGGGGACCATGGGAGAGAGCCGCGATCGCCTCCTGATAGTAGCGATGGATCAACGCCTCGCCCCAAGGCGTGAAGAACACCGCTATCGAGCGTTCTCTCCCCAACACCCATTCGACGAAGCGCCCAAGCCCCTCTGCGTCGGTGCGTAGCTCGGATCGCGAGTTGCCCGTCTTTGCAAACGGACAGTAGGAGCAGTGGTAGTTGCAGCTCGACAGCAAGCCGCGGTAGAGAACGTTCCAGCCCATATTGTCAGCTCCGGCTCAAGTCACTTGAAAGGAATCCATGCGCTGTCGGACCAACTCGGAGTAGAACCAAGGCCCGATCGTGTCACTGGCTTCGAACCCCTCGTCAGTCAGGGCAAGCCGGGACGACGAGATTCTCGCGAAACCGCCTTCCGTCAGCTCTCGTAGCTCTGGAAAGTCCACCAGACAGTCGGAACTGAACTTCGCACGGTATCTATGGCCGTCGAGACCATCCACATGCAGCAGGGACTTGATGATGTGGCGACGTTTCTGATCTTCGCGGGACAGCCAGATTCCGTAGTCCGCGACAATGTGCGCCGCTGGCGACCGCGAGCCGAAGGAGCGGATTATCTCCTTGACACCCAACTGCGAAACCGCGTATTCGGAGCTGTAGTGGAGGGCTCGCGTATAGGACCTGGCTCCAGGCCCCAGACCGACCATTCCGTCCTCCTGGCAGGTGTATTCGGTAAGCGAGAGCGACGAGTGGCTGCCTCCACCCTCCAGCCTGAAATGGCGCATCGAAACCTGTTCGTATCCGCGCTCCAGGAGAAACTCGCGGCCTTGGCGATACAGCTCCCTCCGAGAGGTTGCGGAGACGCCGGTCTTGCCCAGACCAGTCAGCGCACGCACATACAGGGGATACAAGTAGATCTCTTCCGGAGCAAGCTCGAGCGTTGCCTCGAGAGTGCGATTCCAGTGCTGCGGAGTCTGGCCGGGCGCACCGTAGATGAGGTCGAGGTTCAGAGACTTGAAACCGAGCTTCTTGACGGCCCCGCAGCTACTTCTGACGGCATCGACCTGCTGCGGTCGCCCTAGGGCCTTTAGCACCTCAGGCTCAAAGCTCTGCACTCCCATGCTGATGCGGTCGACACCGATGTCGCTGAGAAGCGTCAACTTCTCCAGAGTAGCGGTCGTTGGAGTGACCTCGAAAGACAGGGGGGTACACGACCAGTCTACCTTCCAATCCGTTGAAAGCCGCTCGAAGAGCCGCGCAAGCTGGGATGGGGTCAGGAAGCTCGGCGTACCGCCGCCGAAGGCTGCTTGCGCCACTGTCGCCGGAGCTAGCGATTCGCTCGCTGTTCTCGACTGGAGTTCGATTGCGGAGAGGGTCGCCTTCGTCAACTCCTGCTGAGGGCCTACCGTCGTGAACAGGTTGCAAAAACCGCAACGCATCTCGCAGAACGGAATATGAACGTAGAGAAAGAGGGCGCTCCGATCCTCTTCCTGCCACACCCGGTCCAGGGGGACAACCGGGGAGAGGGGGCGATACGCTGACTTGTGGGGGTAGCCGTAGGCGTATCCAGCGTATCTCCCGCTACTTAGCTGTTCTTCGAGACTCACAGGACAAACTCCACATAGGGCACATCCCACACGACAGGATGTGCCAAACGATGGCCCCAGTATCCATCCTCACCGTAGGCGGTACCGTGGTCGGAGCAGACGATACAGTAGGCAGGTGCCGCCCCTCTCCCCAGGTAGTCGAAGAGCGGCTCGAGGGCTTTGTCCGTTTGTCTCAGAGCAGCGGCATGGGTTTCAAGGGTGTCGGGGCCTCGAGAAGCGCCGTAGAACCAGTTCGGCTGATGTATCGCAGCGATATTGAGAAGCATGAAGACGGGCTCCGAGGAACTTGACAGGTACTGAAGAGCGGCCTCCACTTGATGGAACGGAGACTCCTTGCAGGTGACACCAAATCGCTCTTCCCAAAGCGCTTCTTCGAAGAGATCTGGTAAGACGCGTCCAAGGGCGGTACGGCGATTGAAGAAGCCAGTACCCCCGATGCACAGTGTCCGGTATCCGCGCGCAGAAAAGGCCTCCGGCAGAGTGGCCTCCTCGAAGACGAACGTAGAAGAGACTGCCGTTTGACTGCCCTCGAAGGTCGAGGCAAATAGGCGGGGATGGGGCCCAGGCGATGTTGGTGTCGGCAGAAACCCGGAAAGGAAGGCCTGGTGGGCAGCGAAAGTAAAGGAGCCGGGTGTATGTCTCCGTTCCCATCCGCATGGACCAAGGTAGCGCTGCAGAGTGGGCACGCCGCCTTTTCTCCAAACGGTCTGGGCAACGTCATAGCGCAAGGTGTCGAGTGTGACCATCAAGAAGTGGGCAGTACCGACGAGACTGGTAACACCCGGCTGAGTGGAGACCGGTGCATTCTCAGGCAGCATAGGCCTTCCGAATTGTGGATTCGAGAATCGCCTCGTAGGTGCTTTGGCCACGAGAGAAGACATTGGGAAGAAGGTCACCAAACGCGTTGGCTTCCAGGACGTAGGGGGAACCGTCTCGCATGACAAGGACATCCACGCCGCAGTAGAGAGAAGCGGGGAAGCACTCGGCGGCTCTCACCGCTGCGCCATGGCAAGCCTCCAAGGCTGACTCGCCGTATGCATGCACGAAGGAATCCAATGAGCCACGTTGGCTGCCAAGATGGAGATTTGTCATCGGATGCCGGCTTTGGCGCAAGACGGTGTGCCGCGCCTCACCGGCGATCACCAAGACCCTGAAGTCAAAGGCCACGCCTTGGAGGGTCGCTTTGGGAAGCCAGGACTCGCAAATCATTCCGTGAGGAAGAAGGGCGGACAGGATAGCGTCGATGTCGGCAGGGTTCGTGTGGGTGCGGATCCGCCGGGTATTGTAAAGACGCAGTGAGTCCGCGGTACGCTCCAATTCGATGGGTGCAATGAGTTGGCGGTGTCGAGGGTGCCAGCGATAGGCGCAGACTCCTGAAGCCGAGGACCCGTAGAGGGGTTTCAAAAACCACCGTTGACACTGCTCCTGGGAGAGCCTTTCTTGGAGTGCGTCACAACTCGTGGGGGCAACGAAGGCCATAGGCCTGGGGATCCCCGCAGCGGCGAATCGCCGATGTGCCTCTGCTTTGTCGAACATCGCTGCAATGTCGGCCGGTGGGTTGATACAAGTGAATCCGAAGTCAGTGGCTCCGGCCCCGATGTCGACCAGCACCCGGCACAACCCCGTGTGAACCTCTGAGAAGTTCTTGATCTCGCCGTATGCCATCCGCGGCGAAAGGCTCCCTCCAAGCAAGGCGAAGCTTTCCGCCAACAACCGGTCCTTGCCGGGAGACTCGATTCGAACCCAGTCCGTTCCTCCGAGTCGGCCGATCGAAGAAGGGTCCCCGAGAAGCTCGGTCCACGAAAGGCGACGAACGTCGACCGAGTACCGCTTGGCTGCCGCGCAGAAAAGTTCGTAGCGGCGCCCTTCCGGGTTGGCGATGAGTCCAACCTCCATCGGGCCTACTCGCCGACGGCGACGAATCGCCACTCGTCCTCGGTTTCTTGCTCCTCGGAAACATCCACTTGGATCGAAAGGGCAGAGAACTCCTGTCGAACCCCATGGCTCATATAGTTGTAGTGAAGGTCGAGACGCTCCAGGTGGCTTCCCGGAAGTGCCGCCAGAAGAGCACGCCCCCCTTCGTCAGTCAGCGTCCCCAGGGACAGATCGAGCACCTTGATCTCGTTGAGAATCGCGCTCTCGGCGACCGCTCTTGCCAAGTCATCGGCGTAGTCGCAATTCCTCAAGCCGAGGTACGAGAGATTTGGGAAGCATCCCTCCAGAACAGGTGTCAAATCCTCGACGGTGCTGGTACCCCCATAGTCGGTGGTGCCTAGCCAAAGCTCCAGGTGCTCGAGCCGAGGCAGGTCCGCGCTGGCAACCGCTTGCACCAGCTCTGCAGATAAACCTCCAGCTTCGATCGCCAAGGCCCTGATGCTGCTGGTGACCTCTGCCAGCCGGAGCCCATCACCGCCACGGACGCGTAGATATTCGAGCTTGGGAAAGGCTCCGAATAGTGGCGTAATGTCCGATTGCTTGATCCATGAAATCTCCGCTTCCTCGGAAACGATGTCTCCGAGATACAACCCTTTGAGCTTGGCGAGCCGATCAGCCTTCTCGCAGAGACCGCTAACCACAAAACTAGAGTCATCGTCGTACATTTCGGTGGACCAACAACCTATGACCAGACCCGGAACATCCAAGGCCAGGTCGGAGGCAAGGAATATCTGGAGATCTTCGCGGAACGCCGAGCGGTCCCAGTCCCCGCGAATGCGCCAGATGATCTGGTCCTGTGGGCTGAGATTGCGGGGATCGAAGTCGACCACCGGGAAGCCGAGAAAGGTCTTGGCGTGTTTGTAGTTGTCGTAACCTTGTCTCGAGAAATGTACCGGCGAAACGGCATCGACCACCGGCGCCTTGCCACACATCTCCGACAGCGTCGAAATATCTATGTCGACGTAGCCTTGTCGAAGTTTCTCAGCTACCAACTCATCGAAGCGAGCCCTCGCTTTCTCTTCGTATCGATGCGACTCCTTTTCTGTCGAACCAGCGCTCCCAACTGGCCCGGACGTAATGCTCAGGGCGCTACCGGATCGCGAGATGTTCCAGAAGCGGTTCGACATGCCATCCGCGAGTTCGAGTTCGCGTCGATCATCTACGCTCGTTTCCTTCGTTGGAACGGAGTCCTCGCCGGATGGTGCAGCCTCGGGTGGCGGTGGAACCTCCGCGTCTTCCTCGGGTCGCACCGAAGCTGAGGGCGCGATCAGGTTGCGGAAAAAGTCGATCAGACCCATCGATTCCTCCTAGCAGCATCGCGACCGGCGTGGTTCAATGAAGAGGTACCCTTTCGATAAGGCCAAGACGCGATGGTGAACACCTTGAAACTCGTCGTTCACATTCGCCACCCTGGGCAGTGCATGTTGATTTCCGTTTAGTCTGGCCCATCAGCGCCAACACTTCAACCCCGCGCCAACTTCTTGCCCGAACGAGTGTCGGGGCGGGCAGATCCAGAACCAGAGCAGAAGCCGGGCGGCTTGAAGCAAGAACGGCGTCAACCTGTGGGAGTTCGCGCCTCCCAACGCCGCGGCGGGTGGCGGATCCCCGTCACTGATCTAAACCCGAGAACGGTTCGACGCCGAAGGCCGCAGTCCTCTCGGGGCGCGTCGCATCCTCAATCAGCACCCCACAGCGAACCCGCAACACCTTGCGTTCTCCCGCACCGCTCGTGCACGCGGCGACAGATCGAAAGGCGCTAGCTGCGAGTATCATTGACTTGTTGCAAGAGACACTGCGTGACCAAATACTGGGCGTTCGCCTGGATTCGACCTCTGGCCTATCTGGCGGGGATGTCAGTACTCGTGCGTTCCGGCCCACCGCGAGCTTGTACAATCTTCTTCGACGGAGAGGCTGTTGTAGGCATTCTGAGTCAGCGTGTTCCTCGGCCCCGAGGCGAGACCTCAACCGCTTAGAGAGAATGCCCAACGACACGACCAGACAAGGGGCCATCCACCACCCTTGAAAGGTCGCCAATCAAGATCCCGTGATAGTCGACATGGGATACCCACTTCGCTGGATTAGAGCCGGACAACTCTACGAAACCACTTCGCGAGCGATGCACAGCCGACTCCTTCTCAGACCCTCTGAGGAACTCAACACCATGATCCGCGGGATCATCGCGCGGGGAGTACGGAAGTACGGTATCGACGTCAACTACTTCATCGCAATGGGGAATCACCTTCACATTTTGGTGGTCCCTCAGAAGGCAAGACAGATGAAGCGTTTCATGAACTTCGTCAACTCCAACATCGCCAAGGAGGCGGGTCGATTGCACGGATGGAAGGAGAAGTTCTGGGGTCGCAGGTATCGACTGGTTCCGGTCACCGACGAGCCTGAGGCTCA
>JAIOJS010000309.1 GCA_019911795.1 Thermoanaerobaculia bacterium
ACCTCGACCACGTCGCCGGGAGTCACAAGGACGCCGTCGGTCAGCGGTTCGAGGGTCCACTCCTGGCCGGAGCGGATACGGCGGAAGAAGGTGCGTTCGACGTGGAAGAGATCGCCGCTCGCCTCCTTAGGGAGTTCCTCCGTGGAGAACTGCCATGTAGCGGAGGCGAAGAGGAATCCCGGCGTCTCCTTGGAGACCTCGATCGCCCCCATGGCGGACGTGACCTCGGCCCCAGGGATCACCCATCGATTGTCCTTGCCGGTGTACTCCTCGGGTTCGAAGACGAACTCACGCTGTTGATCGGCGATCTGGACGGTGGCAGCCTCGCGCACTCCGAGCGCCTTCTCGTGGTCTAGATAGTGGACCAGGGCATAGATCACCTCGGCGGTAGCTCGCGTCGACTTCCAGTGGCCGAGCTGGCGTTGGATCAGGAGCCACTGGACCAAGCCGTGGCGCCGTGGATTGTCGGGATCGATCTCCAATAGCGCATTGAGGAGGAACGCGTGCCCTTCCACCGTGTCGTTCTGCCACAGCCATGCGCGGTCCTCGGGCTGCCAGTAAGTGCCGTCGGCATCGGTCGTCTTAGACGTCGCGAAGATGCTCTTCAGCATGCGCTGGGCGTCGTCGTGCCGCCCTCGGCGGTGCAGGGTGAGAGCCAGCATTGCCTTGGAGTATCGCGAGTGGTCGCGCCAGTGCTGCATGGAGATCTCGAGCAGTTCCTCCCGTTGGGATGGCGTGAACGGAATTCCCTCGGGAGGGTCGGCGGCGAGTTCGTAGCTGGACAGAATGTAGTTCAGGAAGGTGATGCTCTGCGCCCGGAAGTCCACGGAACCGACGCTGCCGGTCGAAGACAAGCGAGCATCCTCGAAACGAGAATGCAGAAATTTCCAAGCCCCCTCGCTCAACTCGTGCGGCACTTCGATACCGAACTCTTGGGCGCGGGCGAAACCATGGAGTAGGTAGAGAGTGCTGTAGGTCGAGGATTCTCCCCCTGCCCACCAAGGGAAGCCTCCGTCGTCGGACTGCGCTTTCGCCAGCTTCTCAAGTGCTTCGCGCTGCGTCGTCTCGGCGACCTCCGGGTCGAGTACCCGAGTGAGACTCTCCGTGCGCCCTCCCTCGGCGACCAGTCTCCAGGGACTCTCGGCGAGTGTCATCGCACGGTTGGGGTCGTCGTGGTCCCAGGATTCCCATTGGGTTTCACGTTCGGAGAGGGACTTCGCCATCTCGGCCACAGCGGGGTACTGATCGAAGACAGAGTGCACGATCCCGCTCGAAAGGAACCGGTTGAGGGTCTGCTCGGTGCATTCGTACGGGTACTCGACGAGGTAGGGGAGCGCATCGAGGACCTGATAGAAGAGCTGACCATCGAGGGTCACCACGAGTTGCTCGCTGCGCCGGGTCGGATCGTCATCAGAGCTGAGGTCATCGAAGCTCAGTACGGCCGTATCCTCTTCCCGGAGGGTGGCAAAGCGGGATTGTGTCAGATGCAGCCGGCTGGGGAGGATTGGCAGCGAGTGCACTTCGCCGTCTCGGTAGTCGCCGGCTCGGGCCGTGATGCGAACTCCAACCTCGCCGGAGCGGTTGGGGGTGGTCAGCGGGATGGCAAGGACCTGGCTGCCCCCGCCTTTGATGGAGAAGGGGAGGCCACTGACGTCGGAGGGAGTGAGTCCGAAGTCGGCGAGTAGTTCCGGGTCAGCGCTCTCGTCATCGGATGTCGGGTCGAAGATCTCGAAGTCGAGAGTGCCCGTCAGCGAGCTGTCGCTGACGTTGTCGACACGGACCCGCAGACGGGCCGAGTCACCGGCTCGGAGAAAGCGGGGAAGGTAGGGTCGAACGATGACTTGCTTGATGGTGTGGATCTCCGTGCTGGCGAAGCCCAGACTTAGGTCCTGAGTGCTTGCGAAGACCCATACCTTCCATTCGGTCATGGAATCGGGAACCGTGAAGTCGATGCTGATCTGTCCCTTGGAGTTGGTGAGAAGATTGGGTTCCCAGAAGGCAGTCTCGTCGAAATTTCGTCGAAGCGGAGAGATGGCGGCCGGGAGGCTCGGCGGGTCGGTCTGGAACGACGGGGACGTCGCCGCTTCGTTAATAGCCTGAATCGCTGCCGCCGTCTGGGAACGGACGATCTCCGTTCGAGGCATCTCTCCGGTGACGATAATCACCTCTTCGAACCCGTTCGCACTGGCGACCATGCGATTCTCGAGGTCCTGAATTGGGGCTAGGAGACGGCCACGTCGGAGATGGTCTCCCTCGAGATGGTGCGTGGGGAGGAGTGGGTGCGAGTTGAAACGAGGCGTGACGGAAGACACGTCCAGGGCCGACTCAGGTGGCTCCCAGAGAGACCGCCCCGGATGGAGTTCACGGAAAGAAGGCAGCTCATGCGGCTGGAAGAGATCGAGGCTTCGGTCATACATGAAGGCGAGGACCTCTGCCTCACCGCGGCCGAGCGGCTGCCCGTTCCCATCGCGGACGGTCAGACTCCAGGTCTCCCGGTTCCCCGGGCTCAGGAAGTCGCGCATTGTCCCCCATTCGAGATTCAGGGTCTTCTCCTTCCAGGGTACGACGAGGAGTCGTCGCAGGTCGAGTTGTTGATGGTCGCGAATCAGTCGAAGTTCGAGACCGTAGCCGCCCTGATCTTCTGGAGTGACCGGGACGTCGAGCAATCGGACACGACCGTCCGAAACGATCTGTGTTCGCTCCCTCAACTGGTCGCTCTGGTAGATCGAGAAATCGAACGTGTGCCCCAGGAAGCCGCTGTGGACAAGGATCCGTGCCGTTCCCCCGACTTCTACTCCTGTTCTCTGGGGCAGTAGGAGCAGCGGCAGTGGCAGGTTGGTCATTCCGTCCTCGACGACCAGGAAACTCAGCGCGGACTCGGCCGGAAGTTGCCCGTCAAAGGTGTGGTAGACCAGACGATAGGCGCCGGCGACGAGGTCCTCCGGCAGTGAAAGGACCTCAGCGGTATCTGCTGGCGTCCGGGTGGTGCCGGTGGCGAGAGGCTCGGCTTCGGTCGACCAATCGGCCAACGCGTCGATCGCTTCGATGGGTGGCCAGGAATCCATGGACCATCGGGGATTCAGTAGATCGCCCTCGGTGAAGTAGGACAGCGCGGGCGGGTCGCGACGTCGCTCCGAGGGCATGATGGGATGGTCGGGCGGGACGAGAGCGAAGAGTTTCCAGTGCCCCTCCCCCGGTCGCGGCTCTCCGTCGAGATCTCGTCGGTGGATCGTGAGCTGGCCTCCTTCGCCGACGACGAAGAAGTTGTCCGCGCTTTCGAGGGTGGGCTCGAGGGTCTCGAAACCGATGACAAACCGTCGCTCAGTCTGGCGGGTCTCGCCCCCCGGATCTACGACCTCGACCGAGACGTCGAAGGATGTCGAGGGGAGCTCATCCGAGAGATTCTGCGCGATGGCCTTGGAGGTCGGTGTGAAATCGAAGGAATAGCGTCCTCGATCGTCGGTGGTGGTCATTCCACTGGCAATCACCTGATCCCCATGGCCTCGATAGTCGTAGTACGCCTCGAGGACTCGCCAGCGCACTTCGCCTCCCGCCACCGGCGAACCGTGGAAGTAGCGAGCCGCTCCCGCCAGGGTTCCCGCTTCGTCGAGTCTGAGGGCTCGAGGTGCGGCATCGATCGTCACCTCGAAAGTCGGTCGCTTGTACTCTTCGACTCGTAGGAAGCCCCAAGGCTCATCCTCGATCTCGATCGACCACTCGCCGAGGGCGTACCCACGCGGGATGACGAAGCTTCCCGCCGCCGTACCGAAGGCGTTGGTCTTTGTTTCGACTCTAGCTACCTCGTCATAGTCTTCGCTCATCAGGCTTACCGTGATCGACAGCTCGGTCAAGGGGAGGCTCGGCTTGGACTCGTCGGCGACGAAGGGCAGGATCTTCCAGTGCACTGTTTGGCCGGGCCGATAGACGGAGCGGTCGGTAAAGACGAGGACCTCCAGAAACTCGTCGGAATCATCCCAGTAGGAGTCGCCCCAGTCGAACTCGTCGTCTCGGTTGGCGTCGAACGTCTCGATCGGCAAGAAGTAGGAGCCCGTGACCCAAGCCTCCTGACCGTTGGCCCTCGAGTGGAGTGAGTAGAACCTCCGGGAGTCGGATGGTTCCAGTGCGAAGCTGAGGTGTCCGTCGGCGTCGCTCTTCACGGTTCCCGCTTCGACATAGCTTCCCCGTTGGAACACGTGGAGTGTGACCGGTACCCCGGAGAGGGGGGATCCGAGCGACCCCGAGACGGTGGTCACCTGGAGCCGCGATCCCTCCTGGCGGTAGATCAGGAGGAGGTCCGAGATGAGTAGCGGAAACGCGGCCAGCTGATGTTCGGTTTGCGCGAAGTCCGGGTCGGTCGACGCGACGACCACATAGGGACCCGATTCGCCGAGCGGTGGCGTTACATAGAGGTCGTGTTCCCGAAGGTCTGGGGTCGGTGGTAGGTCGACGGACCACTGAGCGACGGGCTCGTCGGTCAGTTCCCAGGGCCAGGTCTGGGAAAGACTCTGCGAGTAGGACGGTCTGGTAGCGTCCCGCAGGTGGGCCGCCGGATTACCGGGATAGGCGCGAAAGTGAAGTCGCGGTAGATTCTTGTAGCTAACTCGGATCGACCGCTTGCCGGGCCCGTCGACCGTCATCGCCGCCACCCGCAGCGCCGGAGTTTCGAGAGTTTCCACCAGGTGCCTGCAGTACTCAGCTCCCGGAGACCCGGGGTGGATTTGTTCTCCCCGACGAGCGATATCGCGAGCCTTCTGAAGATCCCAGGGTTCGTCGGCGATCTGGTGCATGCCGGCAAGTGTGTAGGCACCCATCGACCACCAGGGTAGATCGGAGTCGAGGTCGTTGAGAGAGCTTTGGAGCTGACGAACGATCGCCTGGCGATCCGGGGGTGAGGTCAGAGCTTGATGCAGGAGTCGGAGTCGTTCACGTCGAGCTTCGAAGGCCGCCTCCCAGCGCCCCGCAGTACGATGCCAAGCTTCGTGATCGGCGAGCAGGGCGGCGAGTTGGAGTAGCGGGTGGGCATCGACGGCTCCCGGAGCGGTCGTCGATGTCGTCGCGCCGACCTCGATGAGTTGTGACCGGGAGAGTTCGGCGACCTCAGAGAACTGGAGGGGAGTCCAGAACTGAGTGTTTCGCAGGAAGTCAGCCCAGCCGTAGACTAGGGCATCGCGAAGGGTTCCGCGAACGACGACCGGATAGCTGTTGGCCTGAATGAACTCCTCGACCGAGTCCAACGACGAAGATTCCCAGGTCTCGCGTTGGCTCCAGGCGTCGAGGTAGGCTTCCTGAATCCGGCTCCCAATCTCGTCTCGAGTCCAGTCCTTGGGATCGTCACTCACTCCCTCGGAGACTTTCGTTCGCTGCCAGATCGACCGGCCGTAGCGCTGAAGGTAGCGCTCGAGAGAGTCGATGAGGTAGAGATCAAGAACCACCCGATGTTCGGGTCCGGAAGGCCATGGTTCCGCCGCGAGAAGCTCTAATCCTGATTCATATTCTTGAACATGGAACTTCAAATCGACGGCGCGTAGTAGGGCGCGAGTCCACTCAGCTTCATTGCCCGAAGCTTGGGCTCGTCGCAGAATGTCGACGATACCGTCGAAGGT
>JAIOJS010000310.1 GCA_019911795.1 Thermoanaerobaculia bacterium
TTCCTCCGCCGTCCACCCCGGCCAAGATCGCGGACACGCGGCGCAGCAAGTCGAGCACCGATGTGCTCGCCGAGCTGGAGAAGATCCGACGTCAGACGCTGACGCGACCGGCATCCCGCAACAATGGACGACACGAGATCAACCGGGAGATTCAACTGACTCTGAATCGGGCAGACTTCGACCGCTCCAAGAAGTTTCTCCTCAACCTGCAGGTCGAGGACAGTCAGAGTCACGTTCTCTACTCGGTGCGGGACTTTCAGATCGATCTCGGCGATCTCGGCGACCACGAGAGAGTACTGCTGAAGCTGAGCATCGCACTCCGGCACCGCTAGCCGCGGTCTTTCCGCTGCGTAATCGACTGAGGGCCGCTCGATCCAGGATCCGGCGATCCGCTGTTCACCGGGGAGTGCGTCGAGTACCATTCGGGCATGGGCCTATTCTCGATGTTCAAGAAGGACTGGATCGGTGAGATCCAGCGAGTCGAAACCTACCTGCAAGACGGCGAGCCCGTGCTCGCGCTGGAACTCCTTCGCAAGATCGAGCGGCGGGTCGACGATCCAAACCACACAACCGCACTGAAGAATCTTCGGGCCCGATCGGAGACGGCCCTCTTGACCTCATTGGTTCAGCGAGCCGACGAGGCCGAATCGAAGGGAAAGCTCGAGGACGCGGCGGACTGGCTACTCTCCGCCATCGAACGGACCGAGGACTCCAGCCAGCGGCTGACTCTAGAGGCCCGGCGATCGGATCTCCTGGAACGACTCGAGGATGACGTCAACCCCTTCGGCGGCGACGTCGGCGCCGAGACCGGAGCGTCCGTCGACGAACTGGACGCGGAAGACATCGACTTCCACTACGACGCCCTCGTCCAGACCCTGGCAACGTGGCTAGCCGAGCACTATGCCAACCGTCCTACCGTCTTCCGCGAGGCAGTCCTGAGGCTCAATGGAGGTCAGACCGAAGTCGCCCTCCAGGACCTCGAATCGATGCTGGAGGAGGATCCAGACGATGCCGTCCTGAGGCTCGAGCGGGGTCGAGCTCATCTGATCCTAGGCAACAATGTCCTCGCCAGAGCCGACTTTGAAGCCATTTGGAATGTCCTGGGAACCGAAGCTCTCGACGCTGCCGGCGTCCTTTCCATCCCTTCGTTGTGGGCCGACAGTACCCTCGCTGACGACCCGGCGGCGGTTGTCGACCGACTAGAAGATTTGGCGGATCCACGACGCGGCGAAAGCAACCTGTGTGATCTCTACGCAACCGCCCTGGTCGACGTCGGACACCACGAGGAAGCTCTCCCCTACCTACAAGCCGTCCTGCGTCGCTTCCCAAGCGATCCCAGGTTTGCACTCCACCTGGCCAACGTCTTAGAGATGACGGGCCAACCCGACGAGGCGGTAGCCTGCCTCGAGGCCGCCGTAGGACCGAGCTGTTCCGGCGGACAGTGCGGCGTCGGCCCGCGCCACCTTCCATCGCTTCGCACCCTGGCTCGGCTCCACCTCCAAGGAGAACCGAACCTAGAGCGCTGTGCCGAACTGATGGCCATCGTCGCCCAGTCCCAGCGCGGACTCTTGAATTCCGAGGATCATCGCGTTCTCGCCCAGTACTACGAGGCTTCGGGGGATGAGAAAGCGGCGGAACATGCTCGGGCCGAGGCCGAGAGATTGGCGACGATGGGTCCCGCCGCCGAATCCGCGCCGACCAGCCTCGGAGGCCAGCGCAGCGCGCTCTAGTGCCCGCGCCTAGCGCTTCTTTCCGAACGGCTTCTTGCCCGGTGACTTGCGGCCCTTACCGCCCGGCGCCTTAGGACCCGACGACTTGCTGAACTTCTTGTGAAAGGGCTTCTTGCCCGATTTGGTTCGACCCTTACCCTCGCCCGCTGCACCGGATCGACCTTCCGCTCGGTCCTTCGGGTCCCGCAGCCCCGATTCGGAACTCCTTCCCACCTGAGCACCCGGGAAGGGCTTCTTGCCGGGTGGTTTCCGTGGACCTCGAGGGCCCGATCGTGAGGCTGAGTCGCCTCCACGGGCAGCATGAGAGGGTGATGGCCGCCGGCTCCCCCCTTGGGCCCGCTGCTCGCCACCGTCTTCCAACCTCATCCGCAACTGCTGTCCACAGACCCAGACCTTCGACAGATGCCGCAAGATCTCCTTGGGCATGCCCGAAGGCAGATCGACCGTACTGAAGTTGTCATAGAGCTGGATCTGGCCGATGTGTCGAGCATCGAGACCCGCCTCGTTGGCGATCGCTCCCACGATGTTCCCCGGCTGCACGTCGTGAGTCCGTCCCACCTCGATGCGGAAACGTTCCATCCCCGCCTCGCTCGCTCGATCCCGGTCACTCCTGGGGGACGTAGAGCGTGGGGCGCGGTCGTCACGATTGAAAGACCGAGACTCACTTCGTGGACTGTGGCCTCCGCCAAATCCTCGGTCGGAGGACCGATCTCCGGCGTCCTGGTAGGCATCGTTGCCGCCCGTCGCACGCGCGCCGGGGACCAACGGACGATCGCGTTGGGCCAAGAAGGCCAAGGCCGCTGCGACTGTCTCCAACTCGACTCCCTGTTCACTGACGTAGCTGCGAACGATCGTTTCGAAGCGCTCGAGATCCTCCTCGGCCAGGGTCTCGCTGATAGTTTCCTTGAAACGGGTAATTCGGTAGTCCGCGACATCCTCGCGACTGGGGAGATCCATCTTTTCGATAAGCTGCCCGGTAGCGCGCTCGATCGACAACAGCATGCGGCGCTCGCGCGGTGAAACGAAGAGGATCGCTTCTCCCGTCCGCCCCGCACGACCGGTGCGTCCTACCCGGTGGATGTAGGCCTCGGTGTCGTAGGGGATGTCGTAGTTGACGACGTGAGTGATGCGGTCGACATCGAGTCCTCGGGCGGCCACGTCGGTGGCCACTACGATATCGATGGTTCCGGCCTTGAGACGCTGAACGGTGCGCTCACGCATCGATTGATTCATGTCACCGTTGAGGGTTCCGCTGGAGAACCCACGCGCCTCGATCTTCTCCGCCAACTCTGCCGCCGCCACTTTGGTGCGCACGAAGACGAGCATGGCGTCGAAGTCTTCAACCTCCAGTATGCGGGTCAGGGCGTCGAGCTTCTTGACTCCCGTCACCTTCCAGTAGCGCTGGCGAATGGTATCGACGGTCGCGGTACGGGTCTCGATCGCGATCTCGACCGGGTTCCGCAAGTGATGCCGAGCGACTCGCGCGATGGCACTGGGCATGGTGGCCGAAAAGAGGGCGACCTGCTTCTCCGCCGGAGTCTGCTCCAGGATCGATTCCACCTCTTCGAGAAATCCCATCCGCAACATCTCGTCGGCTTCATCGAGAACCACTGCCTGTAGGGAGTCCAGCACCAGGGTGCCACGTCGTAGATGGTCCTGAATGCGGCCCGGGGTTCCTACCACGGCGTGCACCCCCCGCTGCAGTCTGCGCAGCTGGGTCTGCATACTCTGTCCGCCGTACACGGGCAGGACGTGAAAACCCTTGAGACCGCGAGCGTAGGTCATCATCGCTTCGGCGACCTGCAGGGCCAGCTCACGCGTCGGAGTGAGGACGAGGATCTGCGGCTTGACCAGAGACAGGTCGAGGCGACTCAGGAGGGGAAGGGCAAAGGCGGCCGTCTTGCCGGTTCCGGTCTGGGCCTGCCCGATGATGTCCTTGCCCGCGAGGAGGACGGGGATGGCGGCCTCCTGGATCGGCGAAGGGGCCTCGTAGCCAGCCGCCTCGACGGCAGCAAGCACTTCGGGCGACAGTCCGAGATCGGCAAAGCCCTTGTTGGTTTGGTCAGTCATGGATTCCTCGATCGGTAGGGAGTCTGCGGAGACGAGAGGACCCGGCCGATCAGCCGCGGCTGATCTCGGGTCAAACCTCTCAGGATTCTGTGTTTATATGATGCGGAATCGTCGCGTCCCCCGCCGTCGCGCCTGCCCCAAACGGGAAGCCAGCGCGGAGCGCGAAAATCACGAGATGCGAAAGGGAAGGAGCGTTGGGAGGTGAAAGTCGGCTGCGTCGTGTGGTGGCGAGCCGAACGCGTCGCCTCGAACCGAAGCCCTCGGCGCTCTGACTGGGCCATCCTTACGCCTGACGCCAGCAAGCACTATACCATCGATTGTCACGACTGGGGCGACTATCCCTTGACCGTCCACCCCTTGCTTTGCAACCGACTACGGAGGGTTACGAGATGATCCCCCTGAATCTCCACTCGGTCGTCGTACGCCGTCCCCCCACCGCCACACGCCTTCTTCAGTTCCTGGGCGAGTCGCTTCAGGAAGGCGGGATTGCGGGGGAGACCGTAGATGACCGTCACCGTCTTCCCCCGGCGGCCCGCCTTCTCGATAGCCAGTCTTGCGGTGATCGACTCCGGCACCCACTCACCATCGGAAGCTCCACAGGCGCAGCCGTCGAGTGGTTGTCCACACTTGGAGCACAGTCGCCCACTCTCGGTCGAGTAGACGGGACGGGAATCTCTGGAAGCACTCATCAGCTACATCGCCGTGCGAAGGCGATCCAACATGCCATCGACCACGTCCTTCAACTCCTTCGAGAGCCGTTCGGACTGCAACTCGAGCAAGATGTTCCTCGCCTCCTCGAGTTGGCGGCGGTTGGCGAGATCCACCGCCTGGTTGAAACGAGCGGTCTGATCCTGCGCAGTTCTTTGAGCTCTGGCCTCTTCGACTAGCCGCCGCCCCTTGGCTCCCAGTTCCTTGTCACCCAGCGCGGCAATCTGGTCGATGATGCGGTCAGCCTCCTCCGTGTGACCGGACTGGATCAGCAACATGGCAAGGTTGAAGGGGATGTCGAGTCGTCCCGGCAGCCGCCTCCATGCTTCCCGCAGTTGGCGAATCCCAGCCTCGGTCTGGCTCGTCATAGCCAGCAGGTAGCTCGATCCCAGCAGGGCCCGTGGCTCGACGAAGGCGGGGTCGAGAGCGATCGCCTGTTCCAACATCTCCCTTGCCCAGATCGCTCGTTCGCTCCCCGGCTCGGCTGTGGTGAGGAGAAAGCGCCCGTAGAGGGTGTACGACAGAGACTCATGGGCTCCCCCAGACGCCGCGCGGTTGAAAAAGTCTTCCGCTTCGTCCGGCTGACCCGCGTTCTCGCTGAGATAGCCCAGCGTCGCCCAGGCGTCGGCAACTCCACCGTCTGCGGCCGACTTCAGACGGAAGCGAGCCGCAGAAGCGTTGTCGGGACGCGACAGGGCCAAGAAAGTCCCCAGGCGATACCTCACCCAATTCACCGAGGCCGGTCGCAGCACCGGATCCTTGACCGCGGGCAACTCAGCGAGACTCCAATAGTCGAACTCCTTGCGCTGGGTGTAGTTGCGGAGGGTACGTTCGACCTGACTGATCGACATGCCGAGCGAGGAGCGAAAGGCATCCTCGGAGGAGACGCCATCGGCTACGGCGGCGAGAAAGCGTTCTACCGCACGCTGATCGTCTCCCGGTACCGACATCAGATAGTGGACCAGCAGCCAGGACTGGGCGTAGAAGCGGCCTGAGCGTTCACCCTCTTGATAGTAAGGAGAGGTGGCGTCGACCCCGAAGAGGGTCCGCAAAGGCATCAACCCCTCCGATTCGAGCGCCCGAAGGTGATGCTCGATAGCGTGGCCGACCTCTTCTCGACTTCCGACGACCCGAAAAGTGCTGTAGTACTCCGCCAGACCCTCGTTCAACCACAGTGGCACATTGGGAAAGCTGTGGGCGATGAAGGCGTGGGTCGCCTCGTGGTAGATCGCCCGAAACTCACCGGCCACGGAGCTGTCGCCATTGACCGCGATCCAATCTCCGAACGTGGTCGCCGTGAAGTGTCCGACGAGGTGATCAGTATTACGACCCGCCACTTGCTTGTACGGTCGGTACGCAGCCTCGTTGGCGAAAACGATCACGTCGGTGGGAACCGGCGCATCGTGGACCGCATCGGGCGCCAAAACACGAAGCGCTTCACGAAAACGAATCAGAGAGGAGATGAGCTCTCTAGTTCGCTCCGGCTCGGTTTGACTCAGAAAGCGAAGACCTGCCACCTCGGCTTCTGTCCAACCCTCGAAAGACTCCGGACGGGCAAGTCCAGGCGCGCCGAGTCCGAACCACAACAGAGCACCCAGAACCCAGACGGGGGCCCAGCGCACTCGGGACTCGATCCGTCGATCACTATGAGTCGATTGCGTCCACCACACGAGAGGAGTCTATCTGCTCACGACTTCCTAAGGATCGACGTCCTCCCACCGCGCCTCCAACTCGACCCCCAAACCATCGGCCAAGCGGTTGACGAAAGCGAAGTAGGCGGCCACCTGCGCAATGTCGAGAATCGCGGCGTCTTCGAAGCCCGCCTCTCGCAGATCCTCGACATCGGCCTCCAGCATTGCCCACGGTTCCCTCGTGAGCTTGGCGACATAGTCGAGCATGCTGCGGTCTGCGACCGAAAGACTCGCGGTCCGGTAGTCCCGACTCAAGGCCTCGACGAGAACGACATCCCCAGTGAGTTGACGGAGCCCCGCTCCGTGATGAGTCAGTCAGTAGTGGCAGTGATTGATCGCCGATACGGTCACAGCGATCATCTCGCGCTGGGCTCGCGTCAACGGGGATCGACCTCGCATCAGAGTGCGATACAGATCAAAGTGCCCTCGGAGCGAGGAAGGATTTAGCGCGTGGATCTTGAGAATATTGTCGACGGCGCCCTCGGGATCGGCGAGCCGCTCGTATTCCTTCCGTAGTCTCCCGCGTGCCTCGTTCTCGTCGATCCCCTCAATCCAGGCCATGCTCGTCTCCTCGTCAGTTATCGTTGGCCCAGGATTCGATCCTTGGACCCCCTAAGTCAGCTAGTGTTCCGCTCCGGAAGTCCCAAGTCACTTGTCCGAGGTCATTTTCTCCTCTGGCAAGGCGCGGCGACGCAGGAATACCGGGAGTATTTTGAGGAGGCGCAACGCTGCCAGAGGTGAAAAGGGGCCGGAATAGTGGCATGGGAATTCCGGAGCGGGACACTAGGCCGCTCGCACCGACAAACGCTCGCCGATGAAATCCATCATCCGTAGCAGTTCGTCGTAGTCCGGATGCTTGAGTCGAAACCAGGCATTGTGCAGATAACCCTTGTACATGGGAACAGTAGCCCCTCCCACGGGGGTCAGGTGCGATTGGGTGATCCAGCGTCCACAGCGCTTGACCACGTCTCGCAGACCGTCGTAGCCCACGATGCTACCGTCACGGTCCGGGCGGACCTGTACCGATCCAGTGGCGAAGCGCCGACTCAGGCGTCCCCCGCGTTGACCGTGGACCCGGATCATGGCCCACTCGCGCCAGATGTCGAGGTCGTTGCCGACACAGTAAAGATCCCAAATCCTCTCCCCGGGCGGGCGTGCTCCGATCTCCGAGAACTTGAGCCCCTTGCTCCCGTAGAACCACTCCATGTGGGTGGCGGCCGTATCGATTCCCAGGGCCCGGATCACCTTACGTCCCATCTGCCGGAGTTCCTTGTAACTCTCGATGTCTACCCGATTCGTAGCGGCGATCTGAGGCGCCACCGACCGGTCCTCCAGGGCGGGAAGAACGTTGGGGTAGTAGTGTGAGATGAACTCATGGACCGGCGTTCCGTCGAGGCTGATGGTGTCGTAGAACCCCTCGTGCCCTTCGACGAACTCCTCGACGGCCACCGATTGGCCCCGGTCGAGTCCGAGCTTGCGACCGGCGGCTTCGAGTTCGTCGAGATTCTCGACTCGCTGAGTACCGAGACCGCCCAATGCAGAACGGGGCTTGAGGATCAGAGGAAAACCGATGGCCTCCGCAAATTGGGCCAACTCCCCAAGCGATGAGACACCCGCCGATGCCGCACAGGGCACTCCGGCCGACCGCAGGGCTTCCTTCATCGCGGGCTTGTCGCGGCAGAGGTTGGCGGAGCGGACGGTCAACCCGGGCAGTTCGAGCGCCTGTCGCACCTGGGCCGTAGCCAGAACGAGGGACTCGTCTCCCGTCTCGATGAGGTCGAGCGGACGCCCCCGTCCGGCCTCCTTGGCCCCTCTGAGGAGCGCTTGGACGTCGAGGAGGGAAGGCACCTGCACATAGTGATCTAGCCAGGGCTTGAGGTCAGGACTCAGTCGGCTCTGCGGGGTATGCCCGATGCCGGTAACGGCCGCGCCGACCTGCTTGAGTCCTCGCGCCAGTTCGTCGTATGCCGAGAACAGATCGGGTCCGACGAGCGCTACATGTTTGACCATCTGCAAATCATAACGGACCCAGTCATAGCGGACCCAGTCACAACATCCTAGACAGAGTGGACCCAGACAGATTGGCCCCCGAATAGCGCGGGTGGACTCAGAGTTCCAGTTGCCGTCCCCGCTCTGTACCTGGCCAGCCCACCAACGCCGATCCGAACGCCGCGACATCGCTCCGTTCGTCGGATTCCAGGCTGCGACTGATCTCAGCGACCAGATCGCGCAGCAACACCGCGTCCAATGCGCCGGTGTGCAGGCGCCACACGAGGTAGGCGAGGAGAGTATTGAGGGCATCGAGTTCGCAGTAGGTGCGCAGCAATTGATGTTGCCCCGCGGCAAAGTGTCGATGGACCTCGCTGCCCTCGGTGACCGTCTTGCCCGGCAGTCCCAGAATCCGACTCCAATCGTCGAGGCGAACGCGGGACGAGGCGCCAAAGCCGGAAAGCACATCCATCAGATCCACGTGGAGGTCGTCGAACCGACGGGTGTAACTGTTGCGCTCCCGTTCGCCCCCCGCCCGATAGAACTCGGGAGCGGCGAGTCCGTGCACCATGGCTCGATACTGGATCACCGGAAGGTCGAAACCGCTTCCGTTCCAGGACACCAAGCGCGGCGCTCGTTCATGGCGAAGGAGGCGATAAAAGCCCTCGAGGTGTGCCACCTCGTCGGAGGTATCCCCAGCCGGAGATCCCAGCTTGAAGGTACCGGACTCGGGGTCGAGCCACGCGACCGAGATCACCACCACGCGATGGAAGGGGGGGGCGTGAAAATCTGTCCGCTCGCCCGTTTGTTGGAGACGACGCTCCAACATTCCGAGCATGACCTCACCATCCGTCCCTTCGAGACCGTAGAGGCGGCGACCGAGTTCCGGATCTGGAACGGTCTCGATGTCGAACGCGGCGATAGGACGATCCACCTTCCGATCATAGCGCTGACGAACCCCCAAAGGGCCCGGTCCTCCCCCATCCGAGTCCGGGGCCAAACTCTCGCCACCGTTTTCTCGTATGCAGAAGACGTTGGAAGAAAACGGAGCGGACAGAACCGCCGGCTTCGGATACCATCGTCCTTCGACAGACCGGCTCGATCCGAGCCAAGGAGATCCATACCTTTGCGCCCCACTCTTTCCCGCCGGAATTCCTCCTCTCGACGCTTCCCTGTCAAGTTCCGTTCGATCGTTCCCCCACGGATGGGCCTGCCGCTGGGGATCGCCCTCACTCTCCTGATCGGATGCGCTGGCCAGGAAAAGCCCGCCACCTCCGCTTCCGCCAATTCCTTGCAGGCCAAGTCCTCGCAAGCCAAGTCAGCGACGACGCCGAATCCCATCGCCGGAGCCGACGACGCAATCTCGACCACGGATCGACTGCTCGAGACCCTCGAGTCCTACCGCGCCGGCGTCGAGCTGATCGCCGCCCACGACGACGAAGGGGGGCGACAACGCCTGCAGCAGGCAAGAGACGCCCTCACCGACGCCGCCAACCGCTGCTCGCAAGGCGGAGACTGCGCCCCCGAAGCACTGGCCACGACGACCGAACTTCTCCTCGGAGAGTCACAACAGGCGCTGCTCGCGCAGGCAGTGAGGATTCGGCAACTCGAAGCCCAGCAGGAAGCCGAAATCGTAGAAGGCGAAGGGGAGCCGCTGGAGGCGATCGATCCGGTCCACGGTCCGTCGGTCGGATCCCTCACTCCGGCCTTCGAGGCTGCTCCCAAGGACCTGGGCAACTGGCTCACTCTCAACGCCAAGGTCGAGGCGGAACTCGACGACTGGTTGACCTGGCGACGCCCAATGCTGATCGAGAGCTGGATCAACTACCAATACCTGAGATCGATCATGGCGCCGATCTACGCCGACGCTGACCTCCCGGAATCTCTCCTTTTCGCCATGCTGGCCACCGAGAGTAACGGTAAAGTGCACGCCTCGTCGAAGGCCGGCGCCCTCGGACCTCTGCAGTTCATGAGCTACACCGGGAACCGCTATGGTCTGACGACGGTCAATGGCTTCGACCTTCGGCTCGATCCCACCGCTGCCACTCAGGCCAACGTTGCTTACTTGAAGGAACAACTCGATGCGCTGGGAGGAGATCTCGAGCTAACCCTCGCCGCTTACAACGGGGGTGAGAACCGAATGCGTGGACTCCACCGTCGGTATCCCAACGCCTCTTTCTGGGACCATTCGATCTACTACGCGCTCCCCCGGGAGACCCGCCAGTATGTTCCACGCATCCTGGCTGCGGCCCGGCTCTTTGTCGATCCCGGTGCCTACAACCTCGTATTCCCCGAAGTCTCCACCAAGACAGCTCAGGTGGTCTTGGTCGAGGACGCCTCGGTCGGCGAACTGTCGATCTGCCTCGGCTCGACGCCGGCGAATCCGGTCGGTTGGTTTCGGACAGTCCGCAACCTCAACCCACGCCTAGAGGCACGGGATCGTGTCCAGGCAGGCACTGAAGTCATCCTTCCGATCGAACTCGTCGAAACCTACCGGACCCAGTGTCAAAGAGACGATCTCCTGGCCACCGCCCACGCGCTGTACCAGGCCAACTACCCTCCACAGCCCGAGTTGATTCACTATCGCGTGGCTCGAGGTGACACGCTGTCACGCATCGCGTCGCGTCACCGATGCGCATCGTTGGCCGAAATCAGTGCCCTCAACTCGATCCGTGGTCCCCAGTACACCATCCGGGTTGGACAGACCCTCAAGATCCCGTCCTGTCAGTAGTCAGGATCTTCTGGATGGCATTTCGATCGACCCCGGGAACAGTTGACGAACTTTTTACAGTGGTAGCGTAGCGAGTCATGCGTCGTCGCACCCTGCTCTGGATCCTCGTCATCTTCCTCGGTCTTCTTGGCGGACTAGCCTGGGGAACCCTCGCTTGGGTACCCCGCGAGGGCGCTCTGTACGGATGGAATACTGAAACGGGCACCTTGAGGGTTCCCGAGGCGGGTGTCGCCTGGCTGCCCCGCTGGAGCTCCCGACGCCTTGCCGGAGGCCCCCTCTCTGAACGCCTCCGAGCTGGTTCCAGGGAAGGCGTAAAAGTAGACGTTGGGGTTTCCTGGAATCCACAGCCGGGAACCTACCAGTTGTCGCCGGCTGACCTGCCCGCCGCGGCGCTCGTAGCGTCCCTCGAATCGACCGTTCGACGCGCCCTGAGTCAAGTTCCATTGAGCTGCCTCGTGCCGGGAGTCGCCGACGACGCTTGCGCCGGCGACCCGCAAACCGAAGTTGTCAAAGCTCTGGTAGAGCGTCTCAACGTCACCGCCACGTCGCTCGTCGTGACGCTCGAACCGGACGCCGAGGCGGTCCGCGGTGCCCTCCTGGGAAAGATCGCGTCCGCACTCCCACAAACGCCATCCAAGGTCCTGGTCCTCGGATTCGACGGCTTCGATTGGGACCTCACCCTGCCCTGGATCCGCGCGGGAAAGATGCCCAACCTCGATCGCCTCATGCGTGCGGGGTCGTGGGGCACTATGGAAACCCTGGTCCCGACGCTCTCCCCTCTGATCTGGACCAGTATCGCCACCGGAGTCGCCCCCGATCGTCACGGCATCCTCGATTTCGTGGAACGGGATCCCGAGTCGGGCGCCATGGTACCGATCACCGGCCGAGGTCGGCGAGTGCCCGCGGTTTGGAACCTCGCCTCGGCCCTGGGCAAGCAAGTGGGGGTGGTGGGCTGGTGGGCCTCGTGGCCGGCTGAGCGTGTGCGCGGCGTGATGGCCTCGGACCGTCTCTACTACACCTTGACGCAAGGCTTCGACAAGGACCTCCTCCGCGAGGACCCACCGGACCTGGTCTATCCACCCGAACTGGCGGCGCCACTTGCCGAGTTGCGGGATCGCTCGGTGGCCGAGACCGACTTCGAAGCGATTAGCGCCTTCCAGCCGATCACTCGTGAACGCTTCGACCGCGCTCTGGAAGAGGACCTCGGGATGGAGGATCCGGTGGACGGCTTCCGGCGGATCCTAGCCTCCACCCGGACGTACCTCGGGGCTGGCCTACGCATCGCCGCTGACCACCCCGACCTGCTGATGGTCTATCTGGAAGGCACCGACACCATCGGTCACCTGCTCTCTCAGTATCTCCCGCCCCCCCGTATCGACATCGATCCTGCCGAGGCGGAACTGTATGCCGCGGCCGTCCCCCGCTATTTCCAAGCCGTCGACCGTTGGATCGGACGTTACCTCGCCGTCGCCCCGCTTGACGAGTACGCTGTGCTGTTGATCTCGGACCACGGCTTCAAATGGGGGGACGACCGCCCCAAGGGGCTTTCAGGTACAGCGGGTCCCACCGCCCCTCTCTGGCACGAAAACGATGCCGTCTTCGTCACCGCGGGCAAGGGCATCAACGCCCTTGGGCGGGTCGACTACCAGCCC
>JAIOJS010000311.1 GCA_019911795.1 Thermoanaerobaculia bacterium
GGCCCACCGGGCGCACCATGGTCCCGGTCTACGCCGAATTAGTTCGACGGCATCGTGAAGGATCTCTCGATTTGTCCTCCACCTACGGCTTCAACCTAGACGAACTCCTTCTCCCCGAAGGACACCCCTCCAGCTTCCGCCGCTTCATGGAGGACCACGCCTTCGACCACGGGCTCCTCCCGCGCAATCACTGGGACATCCCCAGGTCGACCTCAGACCCCGAAGCCGAATGTCGTCGCTACGACGCCGCCCTCGAAAGGGCCGGCGGCCTCGATCTCGCCATCCTCGGCCTCGGGAGCGACGGACACGTCGCCTACAACCTCCCCGGACCACCGCACGCCCTGACCCACGTGGTCGAAGTCCCGGAGAGTGTTGCGCGCCCCGACGATCTCGAGGAAGCCTGGTTGCCTCTCCGGGCCATCACGATGGGGATTGAAACCCTGCGGAGCGCCTCCCATGTTCTCTTACTCGCCACCGGCGCGAGCAAGGCTCAAGCAGTTTGGGCTTTTCTGAAGGGTCCAGTGACCCCAGAGTGGCCCTGTTCCCTGCTTCGAGAACACCCGAACTTGGATGTAGTCCTTGACGGTGAAGCGACCGCCCTGCTGGCTGATCCCCTCTTTTCCCACTAGAAACGGTCCACTCTTTGTGGGCCTCAAGGCGGCTCGACCAAGAACTCGATGGCCTTGGACTTCAGTGCCCCAAGCCGAAGCTCTATCGAGTACCTACCCGGTTCTAGCGGCAGATCGACTCCCGGAGCACCTCGCAGGAGAGTACCCAAGGCAACTACCCGAACAACACTCTCCGACGGCTCAAGTACAACCCGATCCCCGGGCTGTTCGCACTGGAGAGTCCCGCGCGATTCGGGACCGGAAAGAAGCTCCTCGACATCATCGATGCAATACGTCGACTCGAACATGAGAGAAGAAAACCACTCCGCATCCTCGGGATCGAAGACAGCGACACTGTGTTGGGAGAGCACATCACCATCTTTCAAGAGCCTGCCCTGGAGTCCCGTCGGTACCTCACGTCGATGCCCGTTGCCGTCATGGTCCTGCAACAGGATGCCCTCAGATGTAGACCCGAGATTCGAGACCATGAGCTGTAGTTCCACCGGGCTTCCGAATGGACAGACTGCCTCAGGACATCCCTTCGTGAGGCGAACCGCTAGTTCGAGTCCCTCGGGCGAGGCGCTCGCGGCGAAGAGTGCGAGCGAGGTAGCGAGGAAGGCGGCCAGCGCGACCAGAAGACTTCGCCACTGCCTACCCATCGACGAGAGCTGCCAATTGGAGCTAGCTGCGATAGAGCAAACGGGCATGCGCGATGTAGAAAGTGGCGAGATATTCAACAAGGGACAGAGATCCAGTTGCTGGCAGAGAAGCCCTAGCCGGCAGATCGCAATCGCCGATCGACAACCTCGGTGCAAAGCCTATAGAAAGATGAAGTTCGCACCTCCTCTGCGGCTGATTCCTGGGCGAAGTGATGGAACGGAACCTCAACGCCAACGAGATTCAACCGAAAAGACGCGGGATCGTCTCCAACCCTCTCGATCGACGCGATGGCCACGGTGAGGGCAACCTCTAGCTCCGTTGGCGTCAGATGCGACCGCAGCAGCTCCGAAGCTCTCTCCGCGATGGCTTCTCCACGAACGAGGGGGTTGTTGATTATCCGAGGGGCGATGGCCTCTAGAGCAGGCTGAAGGCCCTCGGGCTCCTTGACATAGGAATTGATCAAGGAGACCAGAGAGGCCTCCGTTTCCATTTCGTTGCCGCACCAGGAGTCGTTGGGGAAGAGATCGACCGCTACCTGTTGCAACAGGTGAGCGGACCGGAGGTGCCCCTTCTGGGCGTGCTGCCATGCCAGCAGATGAAGCTTGCCGTGAATCAGCACGCTCCGATGCGTCGCGGCGAACCACCCGGCGAGAACGAGCCCTGCGACTAGTAGCGGAGCTACGAATCCAAGTCTCCGATCAACCCTTATGAACCTCAGAAGAGATCCTCCCCAGGCAATCCCGCGGCCTGTTCGATCCAATCCGCCAGGAGCTTCTCGCCCACCGGCTCCCCCTCGTGGAGATGCAGGTAGCGAGCCCTGGGATGCTTGGAGGCCACGGGCGGAAGAGGTTTCAAGGACCCGCCGTTGAGGAAGGTCACCTTGATGTACTTGGTATAACAGTGGAATCCGAGGAACCAACCGTTTCCCTCGACGCCATAGAACGGGGTGTTCCATCGCACGGCTTTGCGCACAGCGGGGACCGTCGACACGATCAGCGCGTCGAGCTGCCGACCAACTTCGCCCTTCCAGACTGGCATCGCAGCGATGTACTCCTGGACGGGGGCATCGCCATCGGCTTTCGCGATCTGCGGGTTACCACCTGAGAGGAGAATGGGCTGTTTTCGTGAGCCGAGCGCAGAGTTGGGTTCCCTGGCAGTGGTCCTCTTGGAGTCTCTTGTCATGGCGACACGTCCTTCGCCCCCGATCTTTGACAGTGGTTCATCTTGGACGATGTAAGAAATGACCTCTGGTGGCAAGCCCAAGCATCATCGATCTCACCTTGGTAGATCCTAGCCTATGCAGTTTCGCCTCAGTGCTCGACGTCCCGGATGCTCGCGAGTGCGGGCCTCTTATGAACACCATCGCGGTGTCCATCTGGGTGGTCATTCTCCACAACCTAGCGCGACTCCCACTCCGGCTGCATTCCTGCGGCTATACACCGCGCCGCACCATAAAGGGACCGCCGGAGTAGATCCGGTCGAAGGCGAGCCTCACCACTCTAAATCGCCACACTCGGAGGTCCCCATGGGGAGCGTTCCCGATCTCTACACGACCGGAGACAACGATCCGGAACTCCAACCGCTGGGATCGCGATCCTCCTGGTCGTTCGGGGACTCATTGGCGGTTGGAAGTGGAAGGAGGTCGACTCCCCGCTTCCCGAACGCTGGATGGTCTTCAAAACGGTGATCCGCTGGCTGCCGGTCGTCGTGGTTTCTGAGATTGTGGCCGGCCAATTCATCTCACCCTATCCGCCCCTTGTCCTCGGCTCCATTCTCGTCGTGGGTCTGCTCGCACTGCGAACTCTTGTCGCTCCCGCGCCGATCGATTTCAAAGGCCTGGAGTGCAAAGACTGCGGCACCACCTTCGCCCACAGATCCCCCTTCTTTACCGACCTCGACGCCAACCCACGGCAACTGACCGTCAGCGATGTGCCGCGTCCCCTGGGGCGGTCGGAGTTTGTCGTCGGGCAGTCGGTGGAAGACTAGTATTCCAAGGAGTCCCTACCAGGCGTTGGTGGATCCACTCTCGAATCCATCCGCGAAGATGGCGTTCAGCGGGATCAATTGCAACCGGTCAAGCCAAACGTCGAGGACGTTCTGAGCGGGGTTGAGGATACCGACGCGACACATCAGCGACGCGGCGGGTGGATCGACGTCCACCGTCATCTGCAGCTCCTGCCACGCCCCGGCGGTGTCGGAGACGAGGACCTGTGAGGACTGAACTCCGAGACCACCACCCGTGCAGGCCATTCCATCGAAGGCCACACATTCCAGCTCCGTCAGGACTTCATCTCCGACTGTCCTGATCGCAGCGGCCAGTCGGTGTGGCAAAAGGTTCAGGACCTCTACGCACTGTTCCAGGACGGCGGAGACACTGCCAGGATCCACTCTCTTGGCCGATCCGGACAGCGACGATCCGGAAATGTCCTCGAAGGGGTCCCAGGTCCACGAGGTCGGCGGCCTACCACCGGCCTCCGTCCAGGACGTCAGATCGCAGTCGAGGGATCCATTGGCGAATCGGTTGCCCGGGTCGGCCCGGAAGGTGACCACGCGATCGTCGCCCCCGCTGCCGTTGCCGTCTCCGTCGAGATAGAGACCGGAGAGGTCACGTAGCGCACTACAGAGCAGAAGTCGGTAGTGCCCTTCGACAAGGCGGGGCGTGTCGAGTTCGAGTTGAGCCGTCCAAGACGTTTCGTCCCACTTGACCGTCGCGATCGCGTTGCCGACGTCGTCTCCGGCTGGCCCCATACAGGCAAGGCTCGAGAACTCTCCGTCGGGACCGGCCTCGACCAGAAGGTAGCTCGCCGCCGCGTCGACATCCCCGGGTTCTTGATCTCCGGGAAGATCCTGGAGCGCCTCCGAGAAGACCACCTCCAGCGAATCGATCGGCGAGGTCGCCGTGAGGCAGTCAACCAGGGGCACCAATCCGCCGGCACCAGCCGCCGCCAGGCTAACGATCGTGGGAGGGGTGGCATCGCTGATCCGGAGTGTTGCCGAGTCAGATTCTGCTTCCGGGTTGCCCTCGTCGTCCTCGACCGTCGCCGAGATCAGATGCACCTCGGAATCTCCTTCGTCACCGACCAAAGAGACCTCATAGACACAGGAGTACTGTGCTCCGATGGCAAGACTCTGCGGCAGTGAGCAGTTGCCGACCCCCTGCAGGGACCCCAGTTGATCGTCGGTCAGCTGGTTGAGCTCGACCGCCTCTGCCGTACCGGTATTGGCGACCAGGACCTCGATGGAGAATTCACCCCCCGGCGGAGGAAGTTCGTACGGGGTGACATTCGCAACGGTCTCGATGCTGGGCCAGACGTCGGTGAGAGTCACCGTCGCGCCGACGGCGGTCGACAGGTTGACGCCCAACGAGGAGCCCGTGGCGGTCGTGACACCGGTCTCGGAGTCGTTGGCATTGCCCAAGAACAAGCGGTCGAACTGACACGAATACGCTGATCCTGATGCTATGGACTGCGGTAGCGAGCAGCTACCTTGTCCGTGCAGGTCGCCCTCGAGTGTATCGACGAGCGCCGAAAGTTCGACTTCTCCACTGCCGAGGTTCGAGACATCGATCGTGAAATGGACCACGCCGCCTGGTTCCGGCAAGGTGGCAGAGTCCGCAGTCTTGGATATCAGCATGCCCACCGTGTCTACGGTGATGGCGTAGTCTTCCACTTCGCCGTCTGGCGCAGGACCCATTGGCCCAGCAACCCCAGAACTGCTGAATCGGAAGCGAGCGTACGTCGGTCCCGCGACCGCGGAGCCGGGAACGGAAAGACTCAGGAGATTGTCCCCGGAGGATAGGGGCACTGCCGTCAGTTCCCACTCGCCGGAGTCGTTCCAATCGCCATCTCGGTTCCAGTCAAACCACGCATCGAGGACCCCAGGGCCGGAGGCCGTCACCGCGATCTCACTCGACAGGCCGGCCACCATGGGGGCAAAGGCGACTCCGTCCCCGTCGTCGGCGCCATCGCCGTCCGCCCCGACCGATGGGGATCCATCGCCCTCGACATCGACCCCCGCTCCTAGAAACAGACCGCTCCCCCCTCGGTGACGGGCACCGTCCGAGGCAGCCAGCGTTGGGTAGCCGGGGTCGGGAGCGTCGCCGAAGTCGTCGGAGGGAAGGTCGAAGAGGTAAGCGCTTCCGGTCGCGACCCCCAGGAACGGATCATCCTTGTAGGGGGCACTCACCAGGGCTCGATGGCCCGAGAGAGCGACACTGGAACCAAACGCGTCGCCTTCTGCCGCATCTCCCGCGGTGAGCTTGGCCACTTCGGTCCAACCCTGCCCGTCGTAACCGAACAGGTACGCGGAGCCGGAGTCCGAGCCGTCCTCGTCAGTGCGGTTAGCCCCGATGAGAAGCTGGTCGCCCTCCAGGTCGATCGACCATCCGAAGCGTCCCTGGGCCCCTGCCGATGGCGGCGGCAGTTTGGACTCCGACCAGGTGGATTCGTCGAGATCGTAGATATAGGCCGCGCCGGTGAAGTTCTGATCGCCGAAGGCGCCGACGACGATCCGGTCACCGACAACCTTGACTTGATGCCCATAGTAGGCGTTGGCCATTCCATCGCTGGCCGCGAGTTTGGCCGACTGAGTCCACCCCACTCCATCGAACTCGAAGACGTAGGCAGCACCCGATTTGCTGCCCTGCTCGTTCCTCCGCGGGGCTCCAACCACCGCCCGATCACCGTCCAAACTAACCGCGGTTCCGAACTCGTCGCTCGAGGCCCCATCGGCCGCCGTGAGCTTGGCCGTTTGTACCCAGTTGGATCCATCGAAATCGAAGATGTAGGCCGACCCCTTGTCAACGCCGGAAACGGTGTCCCGGTGGGCCCCGATCAGGGCTCGATCGCCAGATAGGCTGACCGAAATGCCAAATTTGGCAAAGGGTTCTCCGTCACTGGCCTGGAGAAGATAGTAGCCACCCCAGTAGTCGCCGGCCTTAACGAAGAGGAATGCCATTCCTGCTTGCTCTAGGGTGCTGCTCTCTTCAGGGGCGCCGATCAGGGCCCGCTCGCCGACCAGACTGATGGCAGTTCCGAAGCGACTCTGGTCCCCAATCGACGGGTTGTCGGGATCCAGAAGGATGGGGTATTCCGTCCAGGACATTCCATCAGACTGGAAGAGGTACACACCGCCAATCTGGTTGCCGGTGGCATTCTGGGTCGGTACCGAGGCCATGATTCGATCCCCGGAGAGATCGACAGCTTGGCCGAAGTACTCAAACGGTGCCCCGGCATTGAGTTCCTGGGTTTCCTGCCAGGAGCCCATGGTCAGGTCGAAGACATGGGCGGCTCCCGACCAATCGAGGGGACTCGGCGCCCCGATCAAGGCCCGATCGTCCTCGAGACTCACCGCGAACCCGAGCAAGTTGCCGTGGTGCGGTTCACCCGTTTGGAGTCGTTGCGACTCAGTCCAAGCGGAGCCGTCGTACTCGAAGATATAGGCGCTGCCCGAATTGACGCCATCGCCGTCGTGGTACTTGGCTCCCACCAGAGCTCGCTCTCCCAGAATGTCTACGGCACTACCGAAAGAGGAATCGGCCTGTGCGTCGCTAGCGGTCAGCTTTGGCAGCTGACCCCACGAGCCTCCACTGAAGGTGAAGGGATAGACAGCCCCCCCCGAACCGTTGATGTCCGGTCCGGGTGCCCCGACGACGGCCAGGTCTCCCGCGACACTGACCGACAATCCAAACTGCTCGTTGGGCAATCCGTCGTCGGCGCTCAGCCTGTCGGTCAGAGTCCAGTCGGTTCCGTCGAAATCGAAAGCGTAGGCTCTACCGTTCGCGAGGGTGCCGACCAAATCCCCCGGGGCGCCCACCAGGGCACGTTCACCGGCGAGGCTTACCGATCGACCGAAGAAGGCGGCGGGGAAAGGTGTATCGGATGCCAACTTCGCTCCCGGATTCCATGCGTTCCCGTCAAAGTCGAAGAGGTAGGCGGCTCCCGCGGCCTGAAGTCCATCAACGTAGGCAGCATCCGCCCCGATCAAGGCCCGGTCTCCGGAAAGGCTCACTGAGACTCCAAAGCGTCCGAGTGCGGTGGCGGTCTCCAAGTCCCATCCGGTCAGTCTCGCCGTCTTGATCCAGGAGGAGCCGTCGAAGTCAAAGACGTAGACCGCGCCGGTGAGCTGCCCGAAGCCATTGCGGTCGAACTCGGCTCCCACCAAGGCTCGGTTCCCGGCGAGGACAACCGAACTTCCGAAGTGGTCCCCCATTTGAGGGGCATCTGCCGTAACCTCCGCCACCCGTTGCCAGGCGGAGCCGTCCCAGTGAAAGAAGAATGCGGAGCCGCCGTCGCTGACGTCTGAATCCCGGAACGGAGCACCGAGCAAGGCCCAGTCGCCATCCAGCGAGACACTGTACCCCTGCCGGTCACCCATCATGGTGGATCGGGAGAGAAACTTGGTCGTCTCGTGCAAGGCAAGACTCGCAGACACACCCGGGGGTCCCGAGGTCGGGAGAGGCAGTTTGCTCGGCAAAGGCGTGAGCCCTTCGAGGGAAGTTGGGATCACTAGCAGTACAAGGCCGACTAGGCGGAGCGTCTGAGTCACTGATCGATGGGCCATGGTTGAGTCCTCGGGAACGGAGTCGATGGAAGGTGCCTTCAACTCGCCGTGCGTTTTCCCGAGCGAGAAAGGGACAAAGCTCTCTCCCGTCCAATTCCAAGCTTGGATTCCCCGGGTTTTCTCAGCCTTCCAGAGAAGGAGCCGGGCGAAGGCGATTCAATCGGAACGCCCAGAATGAGGAGGCTTCAATCGAAACGCCTCAGACCGGACGTAGCCCCGCCAGCTCCCCCATCTCCAACGCCCAGGCACGCTCGGCACTCGGCGACCGCCCAAAGCGGCGTTTGAACTCCCGACTGAACTGTGAAGCCGATCCATAGCCGACTCGAAGCGCCGCCTGCTGCGCGGCCTCCCCCTCCCAGACCAAAAGCTGACGGGCACGGTTGAGCCGAATCTCCTTGAGATACTGGAGGGGAGACCGTGAGGTGACCGCCTTGAAGGCTTCATAGAATGTCGACTCGCTCATGTGGGCCACGTTGGCCAGTTCGGGAATTCCGATGGGGCGATCAAACTCGGAGTTGATCAGGTTCAGAGCACGAGCAACCTGACCTAGGCGCGAGTCCTGCTGGCCTACCCCTCGGAGCAACTCTCCCTGCGGACCGTTGAGGACGCGATATAGGATCTCGCGCTTGAACTGCGGCGCCAACACCCGGCAGTCGGACTCGGAATCCAGACACGAGAGAAGTCGTACGGCGGCATCGAGAAGCTCGTCCGTAGTCTCGGAGACGGCTATTCCACGGGAAGCCTCCCGTGAACCGGGAGCCCCGGAATCGATCTCGGCCGCGATCTCGGCGAGGATCCGAGGCTCGACCTGGATCGAAAACGAGAGGAAGGGTCGTTCGGGGTTGGCCTCGACCACCTGAGCGTCGATAGGGAGCGCAACCGGAAGCACCAAGTAGCGGGCTGGACTGTACTCGTAGTCCTCGTCGCCGACCCTGCCCCGCTTCCGCCCCTGGGCTACGACAATTACGCAGGCATGGTAGATCGCGCAACGGATCGGGGTCGGCCCATCGGCACGGAACAGATCAACCCCCGCAACACTGCTTGGCGTCCGCCCCTCGGAAGTCGCGTGGCGTCCGATGAGTCCGACCAATCGCTGGAGCTTTTCGCCTCGTCTCACCATCGTGCCTCCGCCGGTGGAAAATCTTTCAGGAAGGAGGATAGTACTAGGAATTCGCTAGATTCCAAGCCCTCAACGCTGTCGTCCGGAGGATCAGGCAAGAAGCCCGGAGCTTCTACTATTCCAGTCCGACGCGCCGACCGATAGTTTGTGCTCCTACAATGAACGAACCAAGAAGGAGACGGCAGATGAAGCAACGCACCATCGGCAACCACGAGGTCTCGGCGATCGGACTCGGACTCATGGGGATGTCCGAATTCTACGGAGCCTCCGACCGGAAGCAGAGTCTATCGGTCATCCACCACGCCCTGGACCACGGCGTCAATCTCCTCGACACCGCCGACATGTACGGAAGCGGTCACAACGAAGAACTCCTCGGAGAAGCCCTCCGCGGGCACCGGCACCAGGCCTTCGTCTGCACCAAGTTCGGCGTGATGCGTGGCGAGGGCGGATCGTTCGATGGGATCAACGGGCGCCCCGAGTACGTGCGCCAACAGGCCGAGGGAAGTCTACTGCGACTCGGCATCGACACCATCGACCTTTACTACCAACACCGCGTCGATCCCGAGACTCTCATCGAGGACACCGTCGGCGAAATGTCACGCCTCGTCGAGGAGGGCAAGGTTCGCTACCTCGGCATGTCCGAGGCCGCACCCGCCACCCTTCGCCGGGCCCACGCCATCCATCCCATCAGCGCCCTCCAGACCGAGTACTCGCTGTGGACCCGCGATCCGGAGACCGAGCTTCTCGGCATCACGTCCGAACTGGGAATCACCTTCGTCGCCTACAGTCCCCTTGGACGCGGATTCTTATCCGGAGCGATCAAGACGGTCGACGATCTCGCGGAGAACGACTTCCGTCGCCACAACCCCCGCTTCCAGGGCGAGAACTTCCAGAAGAACCTCGAACTGGTGGCTCAGGTCGAGGCCCTCGCTGCGTCGAAGGGCGTCACTCCTGCTCAGCTCGCACTCGCTTGGATTCTGGCCAAGGCACCGCACGCGGTGGCCATCCCCGGAACCCGCAAGGTCCGCCGACTCGACGAGAATGCCGCCGCCGCCGATCTCGACCTCTCGGCGGAGGAAGTCGCAGCCCTCGACGCTGTGCTGCCGTTCGGCGCTACCGCCGGACTCCGCTACCCGGAGGCCTCCATGCAGACTCTCAATCGCTGAGCCTAGGCCTGCCGTCACCTATGCGGCCGCAGGCTTCATCTCCTAGGTTGTGAGAAGGCAAACGCCCCGCTCAAGGAGGAGTAACCCAACCCTGGTTTCAAGAGACGAGCGTCTTCAGGACCGCGTTGTAGAGGATGTCGTAAACGAGTCGGGTCCCGTCTGAGTTGTAGTATCCATCGATAAACACAGCCACTAGATAGAATTCGGCTACTACAAAGATGGCCTGCCCTCCGTTGCCCCGGACCGAGATTGCCTTCACCGACAGCGGTGGTTTTCCACCCCGAACGGTCCGACAAC